>NZ_AP019654.1:3000000-3237261 GCF_009938205.1 Vibrio panuliri
TCTTGTTACCGGTGCAGTCGCACTTTATGCCTTGGCTGTGGGTATGGGAATCCCACTGATGCTAGCCGCAGTATTTGGTAACAAACTCCTGCCTAAAGCAGGCGGATGGATGGACAGAGTCAAAGTTCTATTTGGCTTTGTTTTACTTGCAGCACCTATTTTCTTGCTCGAACGCATTTTACCGGAATTATGGGCAACGGCGCTTTGGTCAACCCTTGGCATTGTGGCCTTTGGTTGGCTCTACCACATAAAGAACAGTCTTACCTTTGGCGGATGGAAGCAAAGCACTGTTGGTATCATTGCGGTATTGGGTTTGTTTGCCTCCGCTCAACCGCTGTTGAACTACTGGTTCAATCCTCAACAACACGAGTCGCAACAAACCATTGAGTTTATTCAAATCTCCACGGTTAATGATCTTGAGCAGCAACTTGCCGCGGCTAAGTTAGCAGGAAAACCAGTGATGCTTGACTACTACGCAGACTGGTGTGTCGCCTGTAAAGAGTTTGAAAAATATACCTTCCACACGCCACAGGTTGAAGCCAAGCTGCAAAACTTCATTTTGCTGCAAGCAGACGTGACCAAAAATGAGGCTCAAGATATTGCGCTACTTCAGCATCTTAATGTCTTAGGTCTACCTACCATTGAGTTCTGGGATAGCACTGGCGCACATGTGGCGAATGCGCGAGTGACTGGGTTTATGGATGCACCAAGCTTTATTCAGCATCTTGATAATCACCAACTCTAAGTGAGATCTCAATAAACTTTAACGCCTCAGTTTGTCTGAGGCATTTTTATTTATAAGACAAAAGTCGATTTAGTTCAGACTTTTAGCGCACAAACATTGTTCAATTGCTTAAACAGAATAATAATTCTATTAACCAAATAACAATAAGTGATTAACGTCATGGACTCGACTTACACGATTATTATTGCTGACGACCACCCACTCTTTCGCAATGCGCTCTTTCAGGCCATTCACATGGCGATAAGCGGCGCAAACCTGCTGGAAGCAGATTCATTGGAAGCACTGTTGGCACTGTTGAGCAAAGAGTTAGAGCCAGACTTGTTATTGCTCGATCTGAAAATGCCCGGCGCCAATGGGATGTCTGGGTTAATGCAATTGCGGGCAGAATACCCAGACTTGCCGATTGTGGTCGTTTCAGCCAGTGAAGAGCCGGCGGTAGTCACTCAAGTGAAAAGCCATGGCGCGTTTGGTTTTATTCCTAAATCAAGTGATATGCGAGAGTTGATTTCAGCGCTCAATCAAGTACTGAATGGCGAACCTTTCTTCCCTGCAGGTTCAATTACCAACAATGCGGCCTGCACAGACTTGGCTGAGAAAATAGCCACTCTGACTCCCCAGCAATATAAAGTACTCGGAATGCTATCTGATGGGTTGCTCAACAAGCAAATTGCTTATGAGTTAAATGTATCTGAAGCAACAATCAAAGCCCACATGACGGCGATTTTCCGCAAACTAGGGGTAAAAAATCGAACTCAAGCAGTAATTTTACTCCAACAACTAGAATCAGAAGGTTAATTAACTCTGGGCTAACTTTCGCTCGCACTTTTTTTGCTAAACTTCACGAGTTGGTGTCACCGCGACACCTATCCCTCTGTTTGTTTTTAGATAGCAGTGCCTAGCTCCTCCTATCTATCTCACTGTGTAACTCTGGGAGATCACCTTGCTTAGCATTATTCTTACTCAATTTGTCGTATTGTGGGCGGTAATTGATCCCGTCGGCACCGTGCCCGTTTACCTTTCTCAAACCCAGCACCTTTCACTGAAGCAACGACGTGTGGTTGCCTTAAAAGCCGTCGCAATCGCAACAGGTTTACTGCTCTTTTTCCTCGTCGCAGGTCAACTGTTATTGGAAGCGATGCAGATTCCTCTACCCGCTTTTCAAGCGGCGGGCGGCTTGGTATTACTATTATTCGCCTTAACGATGATTTTTGGCGAGAGTAAACCCGAGCAAGAAAAAAAGCTCACCCAAGAACTTAGCCGCTCTGAGTTGGCCGATCTTGCCGTCTACCCCCTCGCGATGCCCTCAATCGCTTCTCCTGGAGCGATGATGGCAATTGTGATGCTAACGGATAATCATCGCTACTCGATTGTCGATCAGGCGATTACGGCCAGCGTCATGCTGTCAGTGTTGTTGATCACTTTGCTGTTTTTGCTGCTCGCCAGCCATATCCACAAAATCATTGGTAACGTCGGTGCGGCGATTATTAGCCGTGTAATGGGGTTAATTTTGGCGGCAGTCGCTCTGAATAATCTACTGATGGGCATTCGTGACTTCTATTTTGTGTGATCAATCCGGTATTCCCACCACCATCACATTAGACCTTTGGCTTAGTTAACACAAAATTAACATCAACAATTCAAAACCACTTACAACAAGACACTGTTTTAAAGTAACTTTTTCAAAAACCATTGCCGACTAAAGTTGAAAAGAGATCCTGTCACGACACTGCTATTGTAAATCGTGAAACATTTTCTTAACAACAAACATGCGTAAGGAGACGGCAATGGCGTTTGAAAGTCAGGAACGAGCCAAAGCCTACTGGGAAAAGAACGTAAGACTGATGATCGGCTTGATGGTCGTTTGGTTTGTCGTATCTTTTGGCTGTGGCATCTTATTTGTTGATGTGCTTAACCAATTTCAAATTGGTGGCTACAAACTTGGCTTCTGGTTTGCTCAACAAGGCTCCATCTATACCTTCCTCGGAATCATTTTCTACTATGCGTGGAAGATGCGTCAGATCGACCGCGAATTTAATGTAGATGAGTAAGGAGTAGCTCAGATGGATTTGAAAACTATCACTTACCTAGTTGTAGGGGCGACCTTTATCCTCTACATCGGTATTGCAATTTGGGCTCGTGCTGGCTCAACCAAAGAGTTCTACGTAGCCGGTGGTGGCGTAAACCCAATTGCAAATGGTATGGCGACTGCCGCAGACTGGATGTCTGCCGCCTCATTTATCTCAATGGCTGGTTTGATTGCCTTTATGGGTTACGGTGGCTCGGTCTTCCTAATGGGTTGGACCGGTGGTTACGTACTGCTTGCTCTATTACTCGCCCCTTACCTACGTAAGTTCGGTAAGTTCACAGTACCAGAGTTTGTCGGCGAACGTTTCTACTCGAATGCAGCACGCATTGTAGCCGTTGTCTGTTTGATCATCGCATCGGTCACATACGTAATCGGTCAGATGAAAGGGGTTGGCGTGGCATTTGGTCGCTTCCTCGAAGTTGACTACTCAACAGGTCTATTGATCGGTATGTGTATTGTCTTTATGTACGCAGTTATGGGCGGCATGAAAGGCATTACTTACACGCAGATTGCTCAATATTGCGTACTCATTCTTGCCTACACTATTCCCGCAATCTTTATCTCTCTGCAACTGACTGGACACCCTCTACCACAAATTGGGCTTGGCAGTACAATCGCTGGCACCGATGTCTATCTACTCGATAGGCTCGACCAAGTCGTGACAGAGCTCGGCTTTAGTGAATACACCACTCAAGTTCGGGGCGACACTCTCAACATGTTTGTGTACACCATGTCACTAATGATTGGTACCGCAGGCTTACCGCACGTAATTATTCGTTTCTTCACGGTACCTAAGGTGCGTGATGCTCGAACTTCTGCAGGTTGGGCGCTAGTCTTCATTGCGATTCTTTACACAACAGCTCCAGCTGTATCAGCAATGGCACGTCTGAATCTGATGGATACGGTGAACCCTGCACCAGGACAACACCTTGCTTACGATGAGCGTCCTGACTGGTTTAAGAACTGGGAAAAGACCGGACTACTTGGCTTTGACGACAAAAATGGCGACGGTCTGATTGAATACACATCAAACCCTGCAACGAATGAGCTAAAAGTTGACCGTGATATCATGGTTCTTGCTAACCCTGAGATTGCAAAACTACCAAATTGGGTGATTGCACTTGTTGCCGCTGGTGGCTTGGCTGCCGCACTATCAACCGCAGCGGGTCTATTGTTGGCTATCTCTTCGGCGATATCCCATGACTTAATCAAAGGCGTCATCAACCCCAATATTTCGGAGAAGAAAGAGCTACTCGCCAGCCGGATATCCATGGCAGTGGCAATCGGGGTTGCTGGCTACTTAGGCCTCAATCCACCGGGCTTTGCCGCCGGTACCGTAGCTCTGGCATTTGGTCTCGCCGCCTCGTCCATTTTCCCAGCACTGATGATGGGGATCTTTAGTAAGAGCATCAACAAAGAAGGTGCGATTGCCGGCATGATCGCAGGTATCAGTATTACGCTATTCTACGTATTCCAACACAAAGGCATCCTGTTCGTTGCTGATTGGAAATACCTAGAAAGCTGGGGCAGTAACTGGTTCCTAGGTATTGAACCAAATGCGTTTGGCGCTATCGGTGCACTATTCAACTTCATCGTGGCATTTGCGGTATCGAAAGTCACTGCAGAAACACCACAAGAAGTAAAAGATTTGGTTGAACACGTACGTGTACCTGCGGGTGCAGGCGATGCGGTAGACCATTAAAATCTAACCCAAAGCACAAAAGCCCCTGCGGGGGCTTTTTTATTCCTCTTAGTCTGTTTAAATAAAGTTCTATACCCAATAACTTATCTCAGTAAGCTTATGAGTTATTAGGTATAAAATTTTAGCCCGTCGTAGTAGCAAGGAAGCCCTATGTTTAAGAATAAACACATCATTATCGCCCTGTTGGTCGCTCCAATTCTCTCTATCATTGCCTATTTCGGTACAGACCTTGCCCTGAGTGAAAAGCCACATGCAGCCAAAGAGGGGCAAAGTTATAAGCTACTGAGCAAATCAAACTGTCGCTACACCAGTGGAATTTGCGATATGGAAAATGGTGAGTTTAAAATCAAATTCCGCTCTGAAAACCTGACCGAGAACGAACTCGAATTGTCATTAACCTCAGCGTACCCCCTTGAAGGGATCAAGCTTTCTTTAGTTGATAGCCCTGATCAGCAAGCAAAGCCTATCGACATGCAACCAAGCAGCAGTGATGGAAAAAGTTGGTATATCAAGCTTTCAGCACCAAACTCTGAGCAAAGTTGGTTGCGCGTTGCTGCCCAAGCCGATGGCGTGTTGTACTACGGAGACACACAAACAGCGTTTGTGAAATACGAAACGCTGCTTAGTGAGCAATAATCTGAATTCTGTCATTCAAACTAGGCGATACGATTAAGTATCGCTCTTAGTTTCAAAGGCTTAACGGGCTTAGGAATAAAGCTAAAGTTATTGGATTCTATTCCATCGAGCATGTCTGGTGTGCGGTCGGCACTGATGATCACACCAATAAAACTATCGCCAAGACGTAGGCGACATTGCTGAAGAACTTCTAATCCCGTTCGTCCATTCTCGAGACGATAATCTGACAGAATGACATCGGGTAGCCAGTTTTCCTCTATCGCCTTCATACTCTCGACGATATCTGTTGCACAACGAACTTCACAACCCCAACGAGCCAGCAGTTTTTCCATTCCAATTAAGATATCCGTTTCGTTATCGACACATAGCACTTTGATATGACTTAAGTCAGAAGCTTGTTGCACTGGTGAGGCGACCGCTTGAGGTGCGACAAACGCTGCCCGTTTTAGGCTGATCGAAAAGACACTTCCTTTACCAGGCCATGAGCGCATAGAAATTTTGTGCGCTAACACATTAGCGATCCCTTTTGAAATCGCCAGTCCCAACCCAAGTCCTTGATCAGAACGAACCTGATTACCGCGATTAAACTCTTCAAAAATTTCTTGTTGCTTATCTTCGCTGATCCCTTCACCGTTATCCCATACTTCGATACGCACATCCTCGCCAAAGCGACGTACACCCAGTATTACTTTGCCTTTAGGGCTATAACGGAAAGCGTTTGTTAAGAAGTTCTGCACCACGCGTCGCAACAGCTTAGGATCCGATTCAACCAGCAACTGACTCGGCACCATACTAAACTCGATGTTCTGCTGTTTTGCCAACGCACTAAACTCGGCATCGAGATTGGCTAAAACATCGTTAATTGCAAAACCATGCACGTTAACATCGAGCTTGCCGGACTCTAATCGCGAAATATCCAACAAATCACCAATCAGATCTTCCGCCGCCCCTAAAGCACTCTCAATATGATTGGCTAACTGCTTAGTTTCACTCTCTTTCGCCACTTCTGACAAAGAAGAAGCAAATAGACGCGCAGCATTCAAAGGCTGCATCAAATCATGACTCACCGCAGCTAAAAAGCGAGATTTAGAACGTGATTCTTGCTCTGAGCGTTGTGTCGCTGTCACCAACTGCTTATTGAGACTCTCCAACTCTTGAGTCCGCTCTCTAACTCGCTCTTCCAGTGTTTCATTAGCTTCTTTGAGCGCTTGCTCTGCATCACGAAAGACGGTGATATCAGTAAAGCTCATCACAAACCCGCCACCGGGCATCGGGTTGCCTTGAACTTCAATCACTCGCCCATCAGGGCGCACTCGTGACGAAGTATGGCGCGTACCTTGCTCAAGATGGTAGATTCGCCGGCGCACGTGCCCTTCCGCATCACCGGGGCCGCACAACCCTTGCTGCGCATTGTGACGAATGACATCCGCAATTGGACGTCCAACTTGGATCAATCCTGCGGGAAACTCAAATAACTCCAAGTAACGTTGATTCCATGCCACCAGCCTGAGTTGCTTGTCGACGACCGCAATCCCTTGACCAATATGCTCAATGGCACCTTGCAGTAATCCACGACTAAAATCATACAGTTCAGAGGCTTCATCAACGATTGTCGCCACCTCTTCAAGCTGCATGTTTCTGCCTTGTAGTGCAGAAGTAAGTACTAACTTAGCGGAAGAGGCACCAAATACTCCAGCAAGGACACGTTCTGTATGGCGAATCAAACTGGATGGAGCCTGCTGATTGGGCATCAACGTTTGCCGTTGTTGTCCCCAATATTGCTTAAAAGCGCTACGCACACGGTGTCGACCAACAAAGCGTGAAGCCAACATCTCAAGCTCCGCCACGGTAACTCGGCTTTGATAGATGCTCATGTTTTCGCTTTCAGGCAATGGCGTACCTATAAAAGATGCCGATTGTAGACGCTCACTCAAACTTGCTCTTGTCACGAGCGAGATCAACACGTAACACACATTGTTCACGGTTAAGCTCAGTACAATACCCCAGTCAGAAGTTTGTAGCCCTACATCTCGCAATAGGCTTGGTGGTTCGATCAGCCACAATAGAATGTTGTTTTGACTCGAGCCTGCCAACAGGTCCGTGGCATTCATCAAGGTGATCAGCCATAACGTAAAGCCAAAGAACAGCCCAACATACACCCCTTTTCGATTACCCTGTCGCCAATACATCCCGCCAATTAGGGCTGGCACAAACTGGCTTATCGCCGCAAACGAAAGAAAGCCAATCGCTGATAGCGACGGAATATTGCCTAGCACTTGATAAAACCCCCATGCGCCAAGCAACAAGAGTAAAATTAGCGCGCGGCGGATCACCAGCAGCAGGCCTGAGAACTGTCTATGTCCGCGGTGGTTCAAGCGCATTCTGCGTAACAATAACGGCATCACCAAGTCATTCGAGACCATAATTGCAAGTGCAATAGTCGACACAATCACCATTCCACTCGCCGCCGATGTGCCTCCTAAAAAGGCAAGTAATGCCATATCTGTCGCACCCACAGACATCGGCAAACTAATCACATAAGTGTCTGCACTCACGCCAGCCAATAAACCTTGCCCTACCCATGCAATAGGCAGCACAAACAGACTCATTAAGATTAAATAGAGAGGAAATAACCATCTTGCCGTATGGAGATCTTGTGGTCGTTCGTTCTCAACCACCATGGTATGAAACTGACGAGGTAAACAAAGAATTGCCATCATGGTAAGCACAGTATGGATAATCAGAGTCGGCCAATTGGGCGCTTGGTAGGTCTGCGCCGCTAAATCCATCAGAACGAGGTCATCTCGATTAAGTGCTAGAAATAAAATAAAGCAGCCGACCGTCATAAACGCGACCAGCTTGACGATAGATTCAAATGCTATCGCCATCATCATTCCGCGATGGTGCTCCGTATTATCAATATGGCGAGTACCAAATAGCATTGTAAACACCGCCAGCGCCAACACGACAAACCATGATGCATCCACAGTGGAGAATAGCCCTTGCTGCTTTAATGTTGGCGCGACCACCTCCAGCCCCATGGTAATACCACGCAGTTGCAAAGCGATATAAGGCAAAATACCAACCACGGCAATCAAGGTGATCACCACCGCAAGACCTTGCGACTTACCGTAACGAGCCGCTATAAAATCCGCAATCGAGGTAATATGTTCGCGCTTGGCAACGATGATCAGTCTAGCGAGTATGCGCCAGCCGAGCGTAAACACGATAATGGGAGCGATATAGATAGGAAGGAACGACCAAGGGTTACTACTGGCTTGCCCTACGGTGCCATAAAATGTCCAAGAGGTGCAGTAAACTGCGATAGATAAGCTGTAAATCCATGGCCGCCATTTAGCCAGCCAACTGCGTTGTTTGTCTCCATACCACGCGATCCAAAATAGCAGACCGAGATACAACAATGATACGGGAATCACTAGCCATCCTTGCATGCGATATCCTTAAATTACACTCTGTTAGTTATCTGTTATTAAACTAACAGAGTGTATAAATATCAATCAGATAAGGCTAATTCTGTGCTTCAAGCTCCGCTTTATTTAGTGAATCGCTTTTGCGGGTACTTTTAGGCTCAGCGCGAATAAACAGGGCAAGCACGCCCATGGCAGCCATCGCCCAGAACACATTAGCTCCCCAATTTTCATAACCCCAACCACTTAATGCGGTCATAAGAGCGATAAATGCACCTAAAGGAATCGCATTGTACAGCGCTTGCAACGCTACCATGCGGTTCGGCGGTGACGCTTGGATATACTGGATCGCGGCAATATGGGCAACAGCGAAAGTCACACCGTGCAGCAACTGAATCGCGACTAATGCCAACAAAGCTGTCGTCGAAGCCGTTAATCCCCAACGGACAACAACACCAACTGAAGCAACAACAAACAGTGCACGTAAGCTCCAACCAACAAATAAACGCTTACTCAAGGCAAATATGATAATTTCAGCGACGACTCCCAAACTCCACAAGTAGCCAATAATCGCTTCGGAGTATCCCGCTTCTTTCCAATAGATAGTACTAAAACTGTAATAAGCGGCGTGACTCCCTTGAATCAATGCGACCAAAGCGAGGAAGCGAATGACACTGTTTTCTCGTAACAGTTCGCTCAGTTTAGGGCGCTCCATATGCTCTTGCGTATCCGTTACGGGCATTGGATTAATCGCGCGCATAGAGAACAGTAGTGCTATAAGCATGCCCGCTAATGCGGTGTACAAGATCATGTCTGTACCGTAAAGCGAGACGAGATAACCAACGATGGTGGAACCGGCAATAAATGCGATAGAACCCCATAAACGCGTGCGTCCATAGTCCAGCATTTTTAAGCGGCCATAGTAGTTCGCCATCGCATCAGAGATAGGAACGATGGGACCACAGCACAAGTTGAACAACACCGTTGCCACAGCCATAAGCCAGAAGCTCCCACCAGTAAAGAAGTGGAAACCAACAAACAATAACCCAGCAAAACTCAAAATGCGCAAAGCTGGCATTAAGTGCTCCACTTTATGGATACGCGGCGTTAAAACAAGATTAGCTACACAACGAGTGGCAAAACCAAGACCAACGAGAATACCGATATCTGATGCTGACACGCCTTGTTCTTCGAACCAAAGCGCCCAAAATGGTAGATAGACACCATAGGCAAAAAAGAAACCGATCAGATATTGAGAAATCCAGCCATAAGGCGAAGGGGTGAACATGGTGACCTCTTAAATAGATAATTCGCTGGACGTATTATCCACCGAGAGCCTTTGGATAAAAAGGGAACATTCAAATTATGTCCGTTCCCCCTTTGTGATGAACGCCAGATAACGCCTCTCCAACATCAAGTTAAACGAATATCGAAGCTTCATTTCGACCAAAGTCGTCTAGCGAAAGTAGCATGATTTGTCACACTGGTTAGTAGTTAGATTGTTTTTACAGGTGTGCCATGCCAGATAAGTTCAACATGCAATCCCCGCCATTTGACCGGCTTGATGAAGCGCAGCAGCAAACACTGAGAGCATCACTGGATGTCGCTTACTTTCGCGGACGAGATACCCTTTTACGCACCGGAACGGCCAGTAAGCACCTACATATCTTGATCAAAGGTGTCGTGGAAGAACAATCCATTGATGGTAAAGAGATCTTTGCTCATTACGCGAATGATGATTTGTTTGACGTACGCGCTCTATTTGAAGGGGAAGTTCGTCATAACTACATTGCGCTAGAAGATACCCTGTCATACCTGCTTCCCAAAGATGTTTTCCTTTCGCTATATGAACAGAATGGACAATTTGCGGCGTACTTCGATAATAACCTCGCCAAACGACAAGCATTGATTGAAGCGGCTCAGCAGCAACAAAACCTCGCTGAATTTATCCTCACTAAAGTCGATAGTGACATCTACCATCCACCTAGGATTTTGCAACACGATCAACCACTCGACCAAGTGACGCAATATCTCAAAGACAACGCTGTCGATTCAGCCTTAATTGAACTGGCAAGCGATGACCCTCGTCGTGTCAACGCACCACACGAGTTACCTTACGGCATCATCACCCGTACAAACATGCTTCATGCCGTCATGCTCGATCGCCTGCCACTTGAGACATCCGTTGGTGACATCGCGACCTTTCCTGTCATGCACGTTGATGAAGGTGAATTTCTGTTTAACGCCATGATTTCGATGACTCGTCACCGAATGAAACGCTTAATGGTGTGTGATGGTAATCAGCCGGTTGGTATGCTCGATATGACCCAAATCCTCAGTGCTTTTTCCACCCACTCTCATGTACTGACTTTAAGTATTGCACGAGCGACTAGCGTTGAAGAGTTGGCGATTGCCTCAAACAAACAGCGCCAATTGGTCGATAGTTTGCTCGGTCATGGCATCCGCACCCGTTTTATCATGGAGTTGATCTCCGCAGTCAATGAACAAATCATTGAGAAGGCGTTTGAACTTATCGTGCCACCAGCCTTGCACGACCATTGCTGCCTTATCGTTTTAGGCTCTGAAGGGCGCGGTGAGCAAATCCTCAAAACCGACCAAGACAACGCGCTGATTATCAAAGATGGTTTGGAGTGGAGCCAATGCCAAACCGTGATGAATGAGCTCACCCATACACTGCAGCAGCTCGGATATCCACTGTGTCCCGGCAATGTGATGGTTAACAATCCACAATGGGTAAAATCACAAACAGAGTGGCGCCAAACGATCAAACAGTGGTCAAAAGCCACCGATGCCGATCAAATTATGAAGTTGGCGATTATGACAGACGCCCATGCCGTGGCAGGTAATAAAGACCTTCTCAAACCAGTAAGTGAACACTTACAACGTCTAATGCTCAATAACATGCTTACCTTGCAAGTTTTCGCCAGACCTGCGCTGCAGTTTTCATTACCTTTGACCCTATTTGGCAACGTTAAGAAAGACAAGCAAGGTCTCGACCTCAAGAGCGGCGGTATCTTTCCTGTAGTGCATGGTATTCGTACCTTGGCGCTCGAATATGGTATCGAAGAGAAAAATACCTTTGAACGAATTGAAGCTCTACGGCGTAAAAACATTCTCGAACCCGATACGGCAGATAACCTTAATGAAGCACTCAAACTGTTCTTTAAACTGCGCTTGGCACAGCAGTTAACCAACCAACACAGTCATAACCGTATTGACCTCAAACAGTTAGATCGCAGCGAGAGAGATCTGCTTCGACATAGCCTACACGTGGTTAAAAAATTTAAGCAGTTTCTTGGCTATCATTATCAAATAAGAGATTAGCGGAGGAAGTCGATGAACTGGCTACAGCGACGCTACTGGCATTACAAACTCAAAGGTTCACCTTTCCAGCACTACTTCGGGGCGGTGACTCAAGGTGAATATGTCTCACTGGATTGTGAGACCACCAGTCTAGATCCAAACCGAGCAGAATTGGTGACCATTGCGGCAACGAAGATCATTGATAACCGTATTATTACCAGCAAACCGTTCGAAGTCCGTCTGCGCGCTCCTCAATCACTGGATTCTGGGTCAGTCAAGATCCACAAAATCCGCCATAAAGATCTTGAAGACGGTATAGATGAAAAGCAGGCGCTACTTAAGTTGCTCGAGTTTATCGGCAATCGCCCTTTGGTTGGCTACCATATTCGTTATGACAAGAAGATTCTCGACCTTGCCTGCAAAAAACAGTTGGGCTTTCCACTTCCCAATCCATTGATCGAAGTGAGCCAGATCTACCATGACAAGTTGGAGCAACATTTACCTAATGCTTACTTCGACTTAAGTTTAGACGCGATATGTAAGCATTTAGACCTCCCTCTTCAAGACAAACATGATGCCTTACAAGACGCAATCTCAGCGGCACTGGTCTTTGTTCGACTGACCAAAGGGGATTTGCCAAGTCTCAGTGTTCCTTATCAACGTTAAGCCTCTTTTTTCCTGCCGTAGTGCAGAAAAAACTAACCGATAGAGACCACCTGCGATGCCATTAATCCTAAAGTCTAATTGAGAAAAAAGGCGCTGTGATTGACAGTTATAGCATTGCTAGGTTCAGGCTTATTAGCTTAAAGCTTGAAATTATAAGATGTGATTTCAAACGCTAACCCAACTTTCGTGCGTTTGAATTGTCGCTCAATTCACAAGGAGAGAAGCAATGAGTGAAGTCCACGTTTATCCGGTAAAAGAAAATATCAAAGCAACAACACACGCGGATAATGACACCTACCTTGCTATGTATCAGCAGTCTGTCACCGATCCTGAAGGCTTTTGGAGCGAACACGGTAAAGTGGTCGATTGGATCAAGCCATATACCCAAGTCAAAAGCACCTCATTCGATACTGGTCATGTCGACATTCGTTGGTTCGAAGACGGCACACTCAACGTTTCAGCAAACTGTATTGATCGCCACTTAGCCGAACGTGGTGATGATGTCGCGATCATTTGGGAAGGCGATGATCCAGCGGATGACAAAACGCTCACGTTCAAACAGTTACACCATGAGGTTTGTAAGTTTTCAAACGCACTAAAAGAACAAGGTGTGCATAAGGGTGATGTGGTTTGTCTCTATATGCCAATGGTTCCAGAAGCTGCGATCGCCATGCTAGCCTGTACTCGTATTGGTGCTGTGCACACGGTAGTTTTTGGTGGCTTCTCTCCAGAGGCCTTGTCTGGACGTATTATTGACTCTGACGCAAAAATTGTCGTGACAGCTGACGAAGGTGTTCGTGGTGGGCGTGCCGTGCCGCTGAAGAAAAACGTCGATGAGGCACTGACGAACCCTGAAGTAAAAACCATTGAAAAAGTGATGGTACTAAAACGTACCGGTGGTGATATTGACTGGCACGAGCATCGTGATGTTTGGTGGCACGAAGCAACGGCGAACGTATCTGATGTTTGCCCTCCTGAAGAGATGAAAGCCGAGGATCCACTTTTCATTCTTTATACTTCTGGCTCTACAGGCAAACCCAAAGGCGTACTGCACACCACTGGTGGATATCTCGTTTATGCCACCATGACCTTTAAATACGTATTTGACTACCAAGAAGGGGAAACCTTCTGGTGTACTGCGGATGTCGGTTGGATTACGGGTCACACTTATCTTATCTATGGACCACTTGCCAATGGGGCCAAAACGATTCTGTTTGAAGGTGTCCCTAACTACCCTAGTACTGCCCGCATGAGTGAAGTGGTCGACAAGCACCAAGTTAATATCCTCTACACTGCCCCTACTGCGATTCGCGCATTGATGGCAAAAGGCAATGAAGCCGTTGCAGGGACTTCACGCACCAGCCTACGTGTGATGGGTTCAGTAGGTGAGCCTATCAACCCTGAAGCATGGGAGTGGTACTACAAGACGATTGGTAACGAAAAATCGCCGATTGTGGATACTTGGTGGCAAACCGAAACTGGCGGTATTTTGATTGCCCCACTGCCAGGTGCGACTGATCTTAAACCAGGTTCTGCAACGCGCCCGTTCTTTGGTGTACAACCAGCTTTGGTTGACAACATGGGTAACATCATAGAAGAGACAGCCGCAGAAGGTAACTTGGTAATCCTAGATTCATGGCCAGGTCAGATGCGTACCGTTTATGGTGACCATGAGCGCTTTGAGCAAACTTACTTCTCAACATTTAAAGGCATGTACTTTACCAGTGATGGCGCACGCCGCGATGCCGATGGTTACTATTGGATCACGGGTCGTGTTGATGACGTATTGAATGTCTCTGGTCACCGAATGGGGACGGCTGAGATCGAATCGGCACTCGTTGCCCATGACAAAATTGCCGAAGCCGCTATTGTGGGTATTCCTCATGATATTAAAGGCCAAGCAATCTACGCCTACGTGACACTCAATGACGGCGAGTTCCCGTCAGCTGAGCTGCACAAAGAAGTTAAAGATTGGGTGCGTAAAGAGATTGGCCCGATTGCAACTCCAGATGTTTTACATTGGACCGACTCACTACCCAAAACACGTTCAGGTAAGATCATGCGTCGAATTCTACGTAAGATTGCCACCGGTGATACGAGCAACTTAGGTGATACCTCGACCCTTGCCGACCCAAGTGTGGTCGAAAAACTCATCGCTGAAAAGGCTGAGTTGGCGTAGTTGCCCAACACTTAACGCAAAGCCGTCACATTGTGGCGGCTTTTTTTACACTTGAAACCGAATATTCTTCTTCACCACAACTCCCTCGAGACGCTTTTCTGTTATCTCGGTTACAGATTATAAAAACCAATATGGGAGATTAGACCAGTAAATTGCTGCTAATTGTTCTGAATTAGCTATAATCGTGGACGATTTTAAAAAAATCGCACGATTTGCACTGAAAAATCGTGCTGATTTATCGTATATTAGGGAACCGTCTCGTTTCACTCACGATAAAGGAAGATAGCTACATAATGTCAGCAAAATCAACAATTCTACTCCTGAATGGTCCAAACCTTAATCTTTTAGGGCTTCGCGAACCTACACATTATGGTTCACAGACCCTGGATCAAATTGTTGCAACGTTGTCGCAACAAGCGGCAGATGCCAATGTAGAACTTGAACATCTTCAATCGAATCGTGAGTATGAACTGATCGAAACGATTCATGCTGCCTACAACCGAGTGGATTTTATCATTATCAATCCAGCTGCATTTACTCACACCAGCGTTGCGCTGCGAGATGCACTACTTGGGGTAGCCGTTCCATTTATTGAAGTACATTTGTCCAATGTGCATGCTAGAGAACCATTCCGTCACCATTCTTACCTGTCAGATAAAGCACAGGGGGTGATTTGTGGGCTCGGTGCGCAAGGCTACGAATTTGCATTGTCGGCAGCAATCAAACACCTGCAGGCAAAGTAACCTAACACTCTGCAACCCGAATGGGTTGTCTTACTCACAAGATAAAAGAGAAAGCAATCATGGATATCCGTAAAATTAAAAAGCTGATTGAACTAGTAGAAGAGTCTGGCATCGCTGAGCTAGAGATCTCTGAAGGTGAAGAGTCGGTACGCATTAGTCGTCACGGCGCAGTAGCACCTGTTCAAGCAGCACCAATTCAATACGCAGCAGCACCTGCACCAGTTGCGGCTCCAGCTGCGGCACCAGTAGCAGCGGCAGAAGTTGAAGCGGCTCCGGCAGCACCTGCGGGTCACCAAGTTCTTTCTCCTATGGTTGGTACTTTCTACCGCTCACCAAGTCCAGATGCGAAATCATTCGTAGAAGTGGGCCAAAGCGTAAAAGCAGGCGACACTCTATGTATCGTTGAAGCGATGAAAATGATGAACCAAATCGAAGCGGATAAATCTGGTGTAGTCACTGCAATCCTAGTTGAAGACGGACAGCCAGTTGAGTTCGACCAGCCACTCGTTGTAATCGAATAATCGAGGCTGAAGCTATGCTAGATAAATTAGTCATCGCGAACCGAGGTGAAATTGCACTTCGTATTCTTCGCGCATGTAAAGAGCTCGGCATCAAAACTGTAGCCGTGCACTCAACCGCTGACCGCGATCTTAAGCACGTATTGCTTGCAGATGAGTCTATCTGTATTGGTCCAGCACGCGGCATTGATAGCTACCTAAATATTCCACGCATCATCTCAGCTGCTGAAGTGACTGGCGCGGTAGCGATTCACCCAGGTTACGGATTCCTATCTGAAAACGCTGACTTTGCTGAACAAGTAGAGCGCAGTGGCTTTATCTTTGTTGGCCCGAAAGCGGACACAATCCGCATGATGGGTGACAAAGTGTCTGCTATCACAGCGATGAAAAAAGCTGGCGTACCATGTGTACCAGGTTCAGATGGCCCTCTTGATAATGATGATGTAAAAAACAAAGCACACGCTAAGCGTATTGGCTACCCAGTCATCATCAAAGCATCTGGTGGCGGCGGCGGTCGTGGTATGCGTGTTGTGCGCAGCGAAGCGGATTTAACTCAAGCGATTGCAATGACGCGCGCAGAAGCGAAAGCGGCATTCAACAACGATATGGTTTACATGGAGAAATTCCTAGAAAACCCTCGTCACGTTGAAGTTCAAGTGATTGCTGATGGCCAAGGCGGTGCAATCCACCTAGGTGAACGTGACTGTTCAATGCAGCGTCGCCACCAAAAAGTGGTTGAAGAAGCGCCAGCTCCAGGCATCACGGAAGAGATGCGTAAGTACATCGGTGAACGTTGTACTCGCGCTTGTCTTGAAATCGGTTACCGCGGCGCAGGTACGTTCGAATTCCTATACGAAAACGGCGAGTTCTACTTCATTGAGATGAACACACGTATTCAGGTAGAGCACCCAGTAACTGAAATGGTAACGGGCGTAGACCTAATTAAAGAGCAACTGCGTGTTGCGGCAGGTCAGCCACTGTCATTCACTCAAGATGACATCAAGATCCGTGGCCATGCGATTGAATGTCGTATTAACGCAGAAGATCCTGAGCGCTTCCTACCTTCTCCAGGTAAAATCGAACGCTTCCATGCGCCAGGCGGCATGGGTGTTCGTTGGGAATCGCACATCTACTCAGGCTACACTGTGCCACCTCACTACGATTCAATGATCGGCAAATTGATCACTTTTGGTGAAAACCGTGACGTAGCGATTGCCCGTATGAAGAACGCACTAGGTGAGATGATCGTTGAAGGCATCAAAACCAACGTTCCACTGCAAGTAGCGATTATGAATGATGAGAACTTCCAACACGGTGGTGCAAACATTCACTACCTCGAGAAGAAGCTTGGTCTGCAATAATTCTCTTGCTTAATCGAGTTAAATGCCCACCTTACGTGGGCATTTTTGCTTCTGGCTGCTACACTCTGCGCCACTAATCTGATTCAACCACGTTAAGAGCACATACTCATGCCTTGGATTCAAATCAAACTCAACGCGACCAATGAAAACGCTGAAATGATCGGCGATATGCTAATGGAAGAGACTGGCGCACTATCAGTGACCTTTTTAGACGCACAAGACACGCCGGTATTTGAGCCTCTACCAGGTGAAACTCGCTTGTGGGGTGATACCGACATCCTAGCTCTGTATGATGCTGAGGCAGACACTCAGTTTGTGCTGAGCCAAATCAAAGCGAGCAACATGCTTGCAGAAGGTTTCGCTTACAAAGTGGAGCAACTAGAAGACAAAGACTGGGAACGCGAATGGATGGATAACTTCCACCCAATGAAGTTTGGTGAGCGTCTATGGATCTGCCCAAGCTGGCGTGAAATCCCAGAGCCGGATGCTGTGAATGTCATGCTAGATCCTGGTCTTGCTTTTGGTACGGGTACTCACCCTACAACAGCACTATGTCTTGAATGGCTAGAAGGTCTAGATCTACAAGGCAAAACAGTTATCGACTTCGGTTGTGGCTCAGGCATTCTCGCGATCGCCGCGATCAAACTCGGTGCTGAAAAAGTTATTGGTATCGACATTGATCCTCAAGCTCTACTTGCATCAAAAGACAACGCTGAGCGCAATGGCGTCGCAGAACAACTCGAAGTATTCCTTCCTCAAGATCAACCAGAAGGCCTGATCGCTGACGTGGTAGTGGCCAATATTCTTGCAGGTCCACTACGTGATTTAGCACCCATCATTAAGGGGCTAGTTAAGCCTAATGGTGTACTCGCAATGTCGGGTGTATTAGACACTCAAGCAGAAGATGTAGCGAATCATTATCGTGACGAGCTTCACATTGAGCCAATTAAAGAGCAAAGTGAGTGGTGTCGCATCTCGGGTCGCAAGCAAGGCTAGATAAGGTTTTTACGCATAATAGTTTGAAATTTATACAAATTAACAAAACAATTTGTAAATGCTCAAATATTAGTCTTTTCACGCAGTAAAAAAATGCGTAAAATGCGCGCCCTTGCTGGTACAGAACTGTGATGATGTTTTGAAAATAGGTAATTATCAACTCAAGAACAAATTAATCGTCGCCCCAATGGCGGGTGTAACGGATAGACCGTTTCGTGAGTTGTGTCTTCGTTATGGTGCGGGAATGGCTGTCAGTGAAATGATGTCGTCAAACCCAAGACTGTGGAAGACTGCGAAATCAAAGCAACGAATGGTACACGAAGGCGAATCGGGCATTCGCTCGGTACAAATCGCAGGCGCTGATCCCCAGCTGATGGCTGAAGCCGCTCAGTTTAGTGTTGAAAACGGTGCGCAAATCATCGACATCAACATGGGCTGCCCAGCCAAAAAAGTGAATAAGAAGCTAGCCGGCTCTGCCTTACTACAGTATCCAGATATCATCGAAGATATTTTGAAAACCGTGGTCAATGCAGTGGATGTTCCTGTGACATTGAAAACCCGTACTGGCTGGGATCCAGAAAATAAAAACTGTATCCATATCGCTAAATTAGCCGAAGACTGCGGCATACAGGCTTTTGCCCTTCATGGGCGAACCAAAGCATGTATGTACAAAGGTGAGGCCGAATACGACAGCATCAAGGCGGTAAAACAAGCCATCTCTATCCCGGTTATCGCTAACGGTGATATCGATAGCCCAGAGAAGGCAAAATTTGTACTGGATTATACCGGTGCAGACGCACTGATGATTGGACGCCCTGCCCAAGGTCGTCCTTGGATTTTTCAGGAAATCCAGCACTATTTGGAAAACGGCACCGTTATGCCCGAGCTTCCAACTGAGGAAGTAAAAGGCATTATGCTTGGTCATGTGAATGCTCTGCATGAATTTTATGGAGAGTACTTAGGCCCTCGCATTGCGCGTAAGCATGTGGGTTGGTACCTAAAAGAACATGAGCAAGCGAACGAGTTTCGCCGTACCTTCAACGCCATCGATATTGCTGCAGAGCAACTTGAAGCGTTAGAAGGTTATTTTGATAACGTTGCACCATAATTACGAGAAGAGCTAGACCGAATATGTTCGAACAAAATCTAACTTCAGAAGCATTAACAGTAACTACAGTAACTTCACAAGATCAAATCACGCAAAAGCCACTACGTGATTCTGTTAAAGCGTCTCTTAAAAACTATCTTGCTCAATTAAACGGTCAAGAAGTTACAGAACTATACGAATTAGTTCTAGCTGAAGTAGAACAGCCACTACTAGACACCATCATGCAGTACACTCGCGGTAACCAAACTCGCGCAGCAACTATGATGGGCATCAACCGCGGTACTCTTCGTAAGAAACTGAAAAAATACGGCATGAACTAATTCACTTTGGTTCATCATTAATTGGAAGGCCATGTTAGCAATAGCATGGCCTTTTTCTTTGCCTTCTTCCCCATTCTTATCATCCTGAGACCTTTACCTTGGTCACTTGTGGCACGTCTTTTATTTCATTTGAAGCACATATTTCTCACCGTTACGTGATTAAACGCTCGGTCATAAATATGCCTGCTTAATTCGAATTGAATAATTCTCATTTGTACTCAAAGCTTCTTGTAAATCGCACAAAGGTTTGTCAACTCGAGCAATCAGGATCGATTGTCGGTTAATTAAAACAAACGGAGAATAACAATGATGAAAGCTGCAGTAGTTAGTGAATTCAAAGGACCTCTGGTCATCAAAGACATCCCACTACCCAACGTGAAACCGCGTGATGTGCTCGTTAAAATCCACGCTTGTGGGGTATGCCATACCGATTTGCATGCCTGTCACGGAGATTGGCCTGTTAAACCCAAAATGCCATTAGTCCCTGGCCACGAAGGTGTGGGGGAAATTGTCGAAGTCGGTAGTGAGATTCACCACCTAAAGGTCGGCGACCGTGTGGGTATTCCATGGCTATACAGCGCATGTGGACACTGTGATTACTGTTTAGATGGGCAAGAGACCCTTTGCCTAGACCAACACAATGCGGGCTATTCCGTCGATGGAGGCTACGCTGAGTATTGTCTTGCCAATGGTGAATACGCAATCAAAATTCCAGACGGGCTCAGCTATGTCGATGCTGCGCCTCTCTTCTGTGCCGGAGTCACCACCTACAAAGCTCTTAAAGTCACTGGTGTAAAACCGGGTCAATGGGTCGCCGCTATAGGAGCCGGTGGTCTTGGGCATTTAGCCATTCAGTATGCAGTCGCAATGGGGATGAATGTTATCGCCGTAGATACTGGGGAAGAGAAAATGGCATTAGCCAAAGAATTAGGGGCGCAACACTGCATTGATTTTATGCAAGAGAGCCCTTCTGAACGAATTCGCCAAATTACTAACGGTGGCGTACACGGGGTGGTTTGTACCGCGGTTTCACAACCCGCCTTTAAAGAAGCCTACGCTTCCGTTCGTCGAGGCGGCGCTTGTGTGCTTGTCGGTCTGCCTCCAGAAGATATGCCAATCCCTATTTTCGATACTGTACTCAATGGGGTTAAGGTTATAGGTTCGATCGTCGGTACTCGAAAAGACTTGCAAGAGTGTCTCCAGTTTGCTGCCGAGGGCAAAGTAAAAGCAATTACTCAAGTTAAGCAGTTAGAAGACATCAATGAGATCTTCGCCGATATGGAAAAAGGTGAGATTACAGGTCGCATCGTGATGGACCTCAGCTAACTCGATCTCAAGGCAAACGGTTAATCACTGTTTGCCTTTTGATAGTAAAAAATGTCGTTTGTCGATTAAATTCTTTTAATATTAATTAGTTGTTATGTGATTAACATAAAGGGTCAGAGCACAAAAATAGGTTAAAATCCTTGTTTCCGTTTTTAAAACTCGATAAGGAAGCACATGATAGAACGCCGAGAAGAATGGCTTGAGCTCATTCTCAACTCTTTGCCTGATCATGTCTTTATATTAGATAAAAACGGATACTACGTAGATAGCTATGGTGGCAACTACTACTCTGAATGCTTTAATGCGAAAAGCTATGTGGGTCTGCAACTCGAAGAGGTCATTTCTGCCTCTAAAGCTGCTGAACTCCAAGCGCACATTGATCAAGTGATCACGACAAAGCAAACCCTTGTGGTTCGATACAGCCTCGCCAAACAAGAACACTTATTGCTTACCATGGAAGAACTGCAAAATAGTGGGCTTCCTGATGAAAGTTGGTTCGAAGCCATCATTACCTACTTAGCGCCAACGCTCGAACACCCCGAGCAAGTTATGTGGTCAGTACGCAACGTGACTCAAACTCATCTGCTGGAAAAACAACTCAAGAAGCTGTCTGAGACCGATGAGCTAACCGGAGTACTAAACCGACGAGCTTTTCTACTCGAACTTGAGCGAACTTTAGAGCAAAGCAACAGCTCAGTTTGTCTAATGATAGATATCGACCACTTTAAGCAAATCAACGATATGATTGGTCATTTATCGGGTGACGAAGTGATTAAGCATGTAGCACAAGTGTGCCAAGCCCAAATACGCAGTAGCGATTACATTGGTCGTCTTGGAGGTGAAGAGTTTGGCGTTATCTTAAGCAATACCAACGCAATCCAAGCTTTTGATGTGGCTGAGCGTATACGCTTGTCAGTCAACTCAACAGCCTGCTCGGTTGATGGACATGAAATTTATCCAACTGTCAGTATCGGTGTTGCAGAGTATGATAGCGAAGTCAGTTCAGCCAAGTCGCTGCTCATCAATGCCGATAAAGCGATGTATTACTCCAAACGAACGGGACGAGACCAAGTCACGCTTTATCATGATGGACTACCGGATCTGAAAATTTCCGCTTCAGCAAAAACTCGAATCTTAAAAGTCTCGTAGCCACCAGCAATGCAATCTTAGTGATGGTGACAGCAACTGTCATTGGAGTCGTCACTCGCAAGAGCCCCCAAAATGGAACAATGACTTGCGTTGTCTTCCACATCGCCGCAGCAAGCATCATTTATTTTCTTCAGTGCGGTGCGAATTCGCGTGAGCTCTTCAATTTTGTCATCAATCACTCGCAGCTTAGCCGTGGTGATCGCTTTGACTTCAGCACAACTGTGTTCCGTCGCTTCTAACTTGATCTCCAATAGCTCTTTGATCTCTTCTAAGCTCAAGCCCAACTCTTTCGCTTTTAGAATAAACGCCACTTGTTTTTGGTTCTTTTCACCATACAGACGATAACCAGACTCACTGCGTCCTGCTGGTTTAATCAAACCATTTTTCTCATAAAATCTCAGCGTATCGGCCGTCACACCACAACGCTTCGCTAGTTCACCGATCTGAAACATAGTTTTTCCTTTTAACCGTTTCTTTACTTATCAAGGTAAAGATGACGAAGATTACAATTATTTTTGCGATGCCAAACGATTGCGCGAGCTTTTTTGTAATAAATTAGTTAGAATGTGCGCCATCAAATTCAGAGCGTGCCAAACGCTCCTTGAAATAGCAAAAGGTCTTTACCAAAACTGGCCAATATTCTACCCCAAGGGCTAGAAACAAGTTCATTTTTGGCAAGCATCTTTTAATTCGTGAATTTGAGGAAAATGGAAGCATGAATAACGCTCGTCCTATTCGCCGCGCGCTTATCAGCGTATCAGACAAAACAGGTATTGTTGAGTTTGCTCAAGCTCTAACCGAGCGTGGTGTCGACATTCTATCGACTGGTGGTACTGCTCGTTTGCTAGCAGAGCAAGGTATCGCAGTAACTGAAGTATCGGATTACACTGGTTTCCCAGAAATGATGGACGGTCGCGTAAAGACCTTACATCCAAAAGTTCACGGTGGCGTACTAGGTCGTCGCGGTCAAGATGATGACGTAATGGAAAAACACGGCATCAACCCTATCGATATGGTTGTCGTCAACCTTTACCCATTTGCTGAAACTGTCGCCAAAGAAGGCTGTACCCTTGCTGATGCTGTTGAGAACATCGATATCGGTGGTCCAACGATGGTACGTTCTGCCGCAAAAAACCACAAAGATGTAACGATCGTGGTCAACGCTAAAGACTACACTCGCGTCATTAATGAAATGGACGCGAATGAAAAGTCGCTAACCCTAGAAACCCGCTTCGATTTAGCAATTGCCGCATTTGAACATACCGCAGCGTATGACGGCATGATTGCAAACTACTTCGGCACTATGGTTCCATCATACGGTGAGAACAAAGAAGGTGACGAAGAGAGCAAGTTCCCACGCACTTTCAACCAACAGTTCATCAAAAAGCAAGATATGCGCTATGGCGAGAACAGCCACCAAGATGCCGCTTTTTATGTTGAAGATAATCCACAAGAAGCTTCGGTTGCTACTGCTCGTCAAATTCAAGGTAAGGCGCTGTCATACAACAATATCGCGGATACCGATGCTGCGCTTGAGTGCGTTAAAGAGTTCCACGAGCCAGCATGTGTAATTGTAAAGCACGCGAATCCATGTGGCGTAGCACTGGGCAAAGATATTCTTGAAGCTTACAACCGCGCTTACCAGACCGATCCAACTTCTGCTTTTGGCGGCATCATCGCATTCAACCAGCAACTTGATGCTGCAACAGCAGCCGCTATCGTTGAGCGCCAATTCGTGGAAGTCATCATCGCCCCGTCAGTTTCGGCTGAGGCGATTGAGATTGTAGCAGCAAAGAAAAACGTACGTTTACTTGAGTGCGGTGAGTGGACAACGAAAACCACAGGTTTCGATGTTAAGCGCGTGAATGGTGGCTTATTAGTACAAGATCGCGATCAAGGCATGGTAACGCTAGATGACCTGAAAGTCGTTTCTAAACGCCAGCCAACAGAAGAAGAGCTAAAAGATGCACTGTTCTGCTGGAAAGTCGCGAAATTCGTTAAATCAAACGCGATTGTTTACGCCAAAGGCGATATGACTATCGGTGTTGGAGCGGGCCAAATGAGCCGTGTTTATTCAGCAAAAATCGCCGGTATTAAAGCTGCAGATGAAGGCTTAGAGGTTGCAGGAAGCGTTATGGCTTCTGATGCCTTCTTCCCATTCCGTGATGGTATTGACGCGGCAGCGGAAGCTGGTATCAAGTGTGTTATCCAACCTGGCGGCTCAATGCGAGATGACGAAGTTATCGCTGCTGCAGATGAGCATGGCATGGCGATGATCTTTACCGGAATGCGTCACTTCCGCCACTAATTCTCTCTTCGGATATGGTGCCATCAATGGTGAACGGCACCCTTTACGTCGAGAAAACAAAATTCTGAAATGAGGGAAATTTCAATATGCGAGTTTTAATTATTGGTTCAGGCGGTCGTGAACACGCGTTAGGTTGGAAGGTTGCACAAAACCCAAATGTAAAAACTGTCTTTATTGCCCCAGGTAATGCAGGTACCGCACTCGAGCCAAAGCTTGAGAACGTCAATATTGGTGTGGAAGATATCGATGCATTGGTTAACTTCGCCAAAGACAATGCGATTGAACTCACCATCGTTGGACCTGAAGCTCCATTGGTCATTGGTGTGGTTGATGCATTCCAAGCAGAAGGACTGGCGATCTTTGGCCCAACTCAGAGTGCCGCTCAACTTGAAGGTTCTAAAGCCTTTACAAAGGATTTCTTAGCACGTCATAAAATTCCAACGGCGGCTTACGCAAATTTCACTGAAATTGAACCGGCAATCGCTTATGTCCGTGAGCAAGGCGCACCTATTGTCGTCAAAGCTGATGGTCTAGCGGCAGGTAAAGGCGTTATCGTCGCGATGACGCTGCAAGAAGCGGAAGATGCGATCAAGGATATGCTCGCAGGTAACGCTTTTGGTGAAGCGGGAAGTCGTGTTGTCGTGGAAGAGTTCCTTGATGGCGAAGAAGCCAGCTTTATTGTCATGGTCGATGGCGAGAATGTTCTGCCCATGGCAACCAGCCAAGATCATAAACGAGTTGGCGATAAGGATACTGGTCCAAATACTGGAGGCATGGGCGCTTACTCACCAGCACCAGTGGTCACTTCTGAAATCCACGACCGTATTATGCAAGAAGTTATTTATCCAACGGTACGCGGTATGGCAGCAGAAGGGAACCCATATACTGGCTTCCTCTACGCAGGGCTGATGATTGACAAAGACGGGACACCAAAAGTCATTGAGTACAACTGCCGCTTTGGCGACCCAGAGACTCAACCTATTATGATGCGCATGCAATCAGACATGGTAGAACTTTGCTTTGCCGCACTAGAGAAACGTTTAGACCAAGTGGAGTCGAAATGGGATCCACGTGCCTCCATTGGTATCGTGCTCGCGGCTGGTGGCTACCCAGCGGCTTACGACAAGGGCGATGTAATCTCTGGTTTACCACAAACTGAGGTTGAAGGTGAAAAAGTGTTCCATGCGGGTACTGATAACCACACTGGCGAAATCGTGACAAATGGTGGACGAGTGCTTTGTGCGACGGCACTTGGCAATAGTGTCTCTGAGGCTCAGAAACGTGCCTACGAGCTTGCAAAACAAATTAGCTGGAAAGGTATGTTCTACCGCAATGACATTGGTTACAGAGCGATAGAACGCGAAAATAACGCATAAAATAACTAACAACAGCTTGGCTAGCAAAAAGGCGCTCTATGAGCGCCTTTTTTTTATGAACTTACTACTCTTCAAGCAAGCTTGGTCTCTGTATACAGGATTGGCTGTCATCTTTCAGCATCAATAGGTCTTCAATAACCAAGCCATCTCCTTTCTCGCTTCCGACAAAGGCTAAGAAACTATCAATTCCCGCTAAGCGATCAACAACAAAGCTGGGTAAGCTCTGGTTAAAAACTAAACTCTGATACTCTTGCCCCGAACAGGTTTCAAACTCTTTGCCATTCCAATAACCCTGAATAAGCTCCAAGCCTTCTTTCTCTTGCTGTTTCGTTTTTTCAGCCACATTGACCGCTTCACTCTTAAGTTGTGCTAGCATCTCACTTTTCAGAGGAAGGACTTTCGTCCCTAGACGATATTGCTGATAAACAGCCTCACCTTGTTGGTTAAACCGTATATGAATCTTGTACGGTACTAAGCCTTGATTACCTTTTAACTGTTCACCTTCACGAATCAACTCTCGAACAGTACCATCTTCCCAACGATAGTTACTTTGATACCAACCATAGTCTCCAGCGACAACGTAATCGGCGGCGCTTTGAGGAACTGCAATTCTCTCAGTAAGCCAGTATAAACTGGTGGCGTCACCCATGCTTTGTCCGCCAGAGTGCTTAACCGTTGTTTCAAGCGTGGATTGAGAGATATCAGCAGAGCAGCCGACGAGAATAAGAGAGGCGATTAGTGAAGGAAGAAAACGTTTTTTCATAAGGCTTTGCAAACGCCAAGACCAATACTGATCTTGGCGTTAATTTAATTATTTCACTGCGTCTTTAAGTGCTTTACCAGCAACGAAAGCAGGAACATTTGCAGCTGCGATTTGGATCTCAGCACCAGTCTTAGGGTTGCGACCAGTACGTGCTGCACGGTGGTTTACTTTGAATGTACCAAAACCAATTAGTTGAACTTGGTCACCCTCTTTAAGTGCACCAGATACACCTTCAAGAGTTGCTTCAAGAGCAGCTTTAGCTTGTGCTTTTGATAGGTCTGCTTTCTCAGCGATAAAGTCGATTAATTGGGTCTTGTTCATTAGGTTTCCCTTCTCATATGTTATCGAATTCAACTCACTCTAAAACATAAATGCCCCATCTGGCAAAGGTTTGTAAGCATTCTTTGGCTTTAATGCGTGACTTTTAACCATAATATGAGTATTAACTCACAAATTGTTACTAGCTGAACCATAATCAATACTTGTTTTTCAACCAATTTAACCTTATTTATAACCCGCTGAAACCAAGTGAAGCCTGATATTACGGGGTTTGAGCGATGATAAAATACACACACCTATCGAGCTCCGGTATACTGAGCTTGCTCTCATTTTCAATAGTGATAGCATTTCGCTGAAAAATTAGGTCGTGCTCATAACTTTTATAGGAACAATATGTTGCTGTTAACCCTATACGTCACCATTGCGATTGGCGTATCTTTTATCTGTTCAGTTCTCGAAGCTGTCTTACTGAGTATTTCTCCTAGCTTTATCGCTCAAATGCGTCAGCAAGGACACCCAGCGGCAGACAAACTGTCTGCGCTAAAGCAAGACATCGACCGCCCACTCGCTTCTATCCTCACCTTGAACACCATTGCTCATACCATCGGTGCGGCGACCGCGGGCGCACAAGCGGCAGTTGTTTTTGGTAGTGAATGGCTCGGTGTATTTTCTGGGGTACTCACCCTTGCCATTCTAGTTCTATCGGAGATCGTGCCAAAAACGATTGGTGCGACATACTGGCGTCAACTCGCGCCATTTGCCGCCACGACGCTGCGTTGGATGGTATGGCTACTCACTCCTTTCGTCTGGTTCTCTGAACAGATCACCAAGCGCCTAGCTCGTGGTCATGAGGCACCAAAGATGCGTGATGAGCTTTCAGCGATGGCAATTCTCGCCAAAGAGAGCGGCGAGTTCGCAGAAGGCGAATCAAAGATTCTAAGTAATCTACTTGGCATCCAAGATGTGCCAGTAACACAAGTTATGACACCGCGTCCGGTCGTATTCCGCGTCGACGCTGAAATGACGATCAAAGAGTTCTTAACTGAGCACCGCGATACTCCTTTTTCACGTCCGCTGGTTTACAGCCAAACCAATGACAACATTGTTGGCTTCGTGCACCGTCTGGAGCTGTTCAAGCTAAAGCAATCAGGTAGTGGAGATAAGCAGCTTGGTGCTGTAATGCGTCCTGTCCATGTTCTCTTAAACAACATGCCATTGCCTAAGGCATTCGACCAAATGTTGTCTAAACGCCTTCAGCTTGCGCTAGTCGTGGACGAATACGGTACTGTGCAAGGTCTATTGACTCTAGAAGATATTTTCGAACATCTTATTGGTGAAGAAATTGTCGATGAAGCTGACCGTGCCACCGACATGCAAGAGCTTGCTTTTGAACGTTGGGAAAAATGGAAAAAACAACACGGTGTAATTGAAAGCCGCGATGACGATGAAGACGAAGCAAAAGAAGAGTCTGAATCTGTAGACAAAGACAAGTCGTAAGCGAGTTTTTACCAAAAGACAAAAGGGAGCAAATGCTCCCTTTTTAGTACCGATTAAACGCTAATACCAATATTACTCACGCCTTCATCTTTCAGTTCTGCACGTAAGTCCTTAATTAAATCGATATCACGCTCTTCTGCATCTTTGAGAGGGCGGAAAATAGCCCACTGCAAGTCCCACTCAGCACAAACAGCTTCGTTATCTTTCTGGTTTTCATCCGTAATCTCAATACCCGTCTGCGCTTCTTCAAGTTGCGCTACCGTCATTACAGATTGCTGACTGACTTTCTGCATGCTTGCAAAAAGATCATCACGATCCAATAGCCCATGGATCATGGTAGATAACGCAACACATGCATCAATTGCAGGGTAAACTCCGTAGAAGTCAAAATCTTCTGAGCTTGGGATAATCTCTTCTAACTTCTCCAGTTGACGCTCAAAGTTAACCTTTGCCGTTTTTACTGTAAGCTGTTCCCAGATACTATCTAGGATGTCACGGTAAGTGCGAGCAGAAGCAAACTGAGTGTTTTCACAAAACATTGCGTAGTTTGGGTACATACGCTCACACAGACAAGCCATGAAGGTTATCTGTTTCCAAGGTTCTAACTTCTCAAGACGAAGCTGAAGTGGGTTTCTTAGCATAATGGCTCAATTGGTTGCAGAAAAATACAGCGGCAGTTTACTTGATAACCAGCAGGGAAAAAAGCAAAGCCTATGAACAATTTCACGAAAAAACTCTTTATTTTGACTGAGCAAAACGAGACATACCAAAAGCTGGTTGAATCGTACAATCTACCAAATTTAGTGATCACAAAAGAGGCTCGTGAAGCGCATATCGTTTTAGCGGCACCGCCACTGCTTGCCCCAAAGTTAAATCAGTTTGAAAAGTTAGTTTGGGTGCAATCAATCTATGCCGGTATCGACGCTCTGATCAAAGATAGCCTACGCCAAGATTATCTGCTGACAAATGTAAAAGGTATCTTTGGACAGCAGATCGCTGAGTATGTACTAGGGCTAACCATCGACCATTATCGTCATTTTAACCTTTATCGTGAGCAACAACGCCAGCAGCAGTGGTTAGCCCACTCTTACCAAACACTCAGTAGTAAAACCATGGTGATTGTAGGAACTGGCGAGATAGGCAGTTATCTTGCGCAGATGGCAAAAGCGTTTGGTTTGATTACTATCGGTGTCAACACTAGAGGCATACCTAAGACAAACTCTCCATTTGACTATATCTATCACATCGATGAACTTGCCAGCGCAATCGGCAAAGCAGACATCGTCGTCAGCACATTACCAGAGACACCAAGTACCCAAGGCATCTTTAATCAAACCAACTTCTCACAGGCCAGTTCCATTTTATTTTTTAATGTGGGACGTGGTAGTAGCATAGAGCAAACAGCACTACTTGCCGCTTTAGACAGTGGAAAGGTCGCTCAGGCGTTCCTTGACGTATTCGAGCAAGAGCCGTTACCGAGCGAACATCCATACTGGGCACACCCGAATGTGACTATCACCCCTCATATCGCCGCTGTGAGTTTTCCAGAGCAAGTGGTGAAGATCTTTGCTGACCATTACATAGAATGGGAACAAGGTTATTCCCTACATGGCTGCATTGATTTTAGTAAAGGGTATTAATGTTAGAACAACTATTAAGTGACATTAGACAGTGCCGATTATGTGAACCCGAATTACCGCTAGGTGCAAATCCGGTAATTCAGGCACATCAAGATGCGCGCGTGCTGATCATTGGTCAAGCTCCAGGAACACGGGTGCACGAAAGCTCAATACCTTGGAATGATCCTAGTGGGGATAGATTAAGAGCATGGCTACAAATCGATAAACCAACCTTCTATGACCCTCGCAAGATAGCGATTATGCCAATGGGGCTATGCTATCCAGGTAAAGGAAACAGTGGCGATCTACCACCAAGAAAAGAGTGTGCCCCTAAATGGCACCAAGCTGTGCTCGACCAGCTTCCCAATATCGAAATGACGCTGCTGATCGGTCAATATGCACAGAACTACTATCTCAACGACAAGCCTAAAACATTGACTGAAACCGTAGAAAACTGGCGTCGATGGGCTCCACAATATCTACCGCTGCCTCATCCATCACCACGCAATACACTATGGCTTAAAAGAAACCCGTGGTTTGAAGCGGAAGTTGTCACTTACATTCGAGAGTATGTGCAACAGAAGATTTGACTGTGGAACGCTGCGCTACAGATGCGGGAGAAGAGCGAGAGCGTAGAATTGAGAGTCGAGAAGTACTCGCTAAATGATCGAAGTCGAGCATGCACTCCCGGTTCCCGCATCCGTAAATGAGGCGCTAGCCGAATGTTCTCAAATCTCGAAGCGTGATATCTTCGATATCGAGCGTTCCAATTTCATTTCCAGCAGAAATGAAAAAAGCCCTGCTATTTCTAGCAGGGCTTCTCAATAAGTGGCGGAGTGGACGGGACTCGAACCCGCGACCCCCGGCGTGACAGGCCGGTATTCTAACCAACTGAACTACCACTCCGCAGTGGCTTACTCGCTATCAAGCAAGTGTCCATAATGTAAAGCCTGGCGATGTCCTACTCTCACATGGGGAAGCCCCACACTACCATCGGCGCTAATTCGTTTCACTTCTGAGTTCGGCATGGAATCAGGTGGGTCCAAATCGCTATGGTCGCCAAGCAAAATTCTTTATCAATTTGCTCGCAAATTCAAACGCACTTTAGTGCGGCCCTTTAGGGTGAGATTTGCTTGCAAATCGAATAATTCGGAAAGCTGTTTTCGTTCTTACACATTCAATGTTCTTTCTTTGAGTCCATCAAAACCCCTTGGGTGTTGTATGGTTAAGCCTCACGGGCAATTAGTATCAGTTAGCTCAATGCCTCACAGCACTTACACACCTGACCTATCAACGTCGTAGTCTCCGACAACCCTTTAGGATACTTAAAGTATCAGGGAGAACTCATCTCAAGGCTCGCTTCCCGCTTAGATGCTTTCAGCGGTTATCGATTCCGAACTTAGCTACCGGGCAATGCGTCTGGCGACACAACCCGAACACCAGAGGTTCGTCCACTCCGGTCCTCTCGTACTAGGAGCAGCCCCTTTCAATTCTCCAACGCCCACGGCAGATAGGGACCGAACTGTCTCACGACGTTCTAAACCCAGCTCGCGTACCACTTTAAATGGCGAACAGCCATACCCTTGGGACCGACTTCAGCCCCGGGATGTGATGAGCCGACATCGAGGTGCCAAACACCGCCGTCGATATGAACTCTTGGGCGGTATCAGCCTGTTATCCCCGGAGTACCTTTTATCCGTTGAGCGATGGCCCTTCCATACAGAACCACCGGATCACTATGACCTACTTTCGTACCTGCTCGAATTGTCATTCTCGCAGTTAAGCGGGCTTATGCCATTGCACTAACCACACGATGTCCAACCGTGTTTAGCCCACCTTCGTGCTCCTCCGTTACTCTTTGGGAGGAGACCGCCCCAGTCAAACTACCCACCGGGCACTGTCCGTAACCCCGATTAGGGGTCGACGTTAGAACATCAACACTACAAAGGGTGGTATTTCAAGGACGGCTCCACACATACTGGCGTACGTGCTTCAAAGCCTCCCACCTATCCTACACATGTAGGGTCAATGTTCAGTGCCAAGCTGTAGTAAAGGTTCACGGGGTCTTTCCGTCTAGCCGCGGGTACACTGCATCTTCACAGCGATTTCAATTTCACTGAGTCTCGGGTGGAGACAGCGTGGCCATCATTACGCCATTCGTGCAGGTCGGAACTTACCCGACAAGGAATTTCGCTACCTTAGGACCGTTATAGTTACGGCCGCCGTTTACCGGGGCTTCGATCAAGAGCTTCGACCTAAGTCTAACCCCATCAATTAACCTTCCGGCACCGGGCAGGCGTCACACCGTATACGTCATCTTACGATTTTGCACAGTGCTGTGTTTTTAATAAACAGTTGCAGCCACCTGGTATCTGCGACTCTCAATAGCTCCATCCGCAAGGGACTTCACCGTCAAGAGCGTACCTTCTCCCGAAGTTACGGTACCATTTTGCCTAGTTCCTTCACCCGAGTTCTCTCAAGCGCCTTGGTATTCTCTACCCGACCACCTGTGTCGGTTTGGGGTACGATTCCTTACAATCTGAAGCTTAGAGGCTTTTCCTGGAAGCATGGCATCAATGACTTCACTACCGTAGTAGCTCGACATCGTGTCTCAGCCTTAAAAAGAGCCGGATTTACCTAACTCTTAAGCCTACGCACTTGAACCTGGACAACCGTCGCCAGGCCCACCTAGCCTTCTCCGTCCCCCCATCGCAATTGTAAGAAGTACGGGAATATTAACCCGTTTCCCATCGACTACGCCTTTCGGCCTCGCCTTAGGGGTCGACTTACCCTGCCCCGATTAACGTTGGACAGGAACCCTTGGTCTTCCGGCGAGGAGGTTTTTCACCCCCTTTATCGTTACTCATGTCAGCATTCGCACTTCTGATACCTCCAGCATGCTTTACAACACACCTTCAACGGCTTACAGAACGCTCCCCTACCCAATAACTAAAAGTTATTGCCGCAGCTTCGGTTTATAGCTTAGCCCCGTTACATCTTCCGCGCAGGCCGACTCGACTAGTGAGCTATTACGCTTTCTTTAAATGATGGCTGCTTCTAAGCCAACATCCTAGCTGTCTAAGCCTTCCCACATCGTTTCCCACTTAGCTATAATTTGGGACCTTAGCTGGCGGTCTGGGTTGTTTCCCTCTCCACGACGGACGTTAGCACCCGCCGTGTGTCTCCCGGATAGTACTTACTGGTATTCGGAGTTTGCAAAGGGTTGGTAAGTCGGGATGACCCCTAGCCTTAACAGTGCTCTACCCCCAGTAGTATTCGTCCGAGGCGCTACCTAAATAGCTTTCGGGGAGAACCAGCTATCTCCAGGTTTGATTGGCCTTTCACCCCTAGCCACAAGTCATCCGCTAATTTTTCAACATTAGTCGGTTCGGTCCTCCAGTTGATGTTACTCAACCTTCAACCTGCCCATGGCTAGATCACCTGGTTTCGGGTCCATATCCAGAGACTGAACGCCCAGTTAAGACTCGGTTTCCCTACGGCTCCCCTAGATGGTTAACCTTGCCACTGAATATAAGTCGCTGACCCATTATACAAAAGGTACGCAGTCACAGGACAAAGCCTGCTCCTACTGCTTGTACGTACACGGTTTCAGGTTCTATTTCACTCCCCTCACAGGGGTTCTTTTCGCCTTTCCCTCACGGTACTGGTTCACTATCGGTCAGTCAGTAGTATTTAGCCTTGGAGGATGGTCCCCCATATTCAGACAGGATAACACGTGTCCCGCCCTACTCGATTTCACTGAACACACATCGTCAACTACGGGACTATCACCCTGTATCGTCGGACTTTCCAGACCGTTCGTCTAACGTGTATAAAGCTTAAGGGCTAGTCCAATTTCGCTCGCCGCTACTTTCGGAATCTCGGTTGATTTCTTTTCCTCGGGGTACTTAGATGTTTCAGTTCCCCGGTTTCGCCTCGTTATGCTATGTATTCATAACGATACTTACTTATGTAAGTGGGTTTCCCCATTCGGAAATCCCAGACTCAAGTGGCTTTTACTGCCTAATCTGGGCTTATCGCAAGTTAATACGTCCTTCATCGCCTCTGACTGCCAAGGCATCCACCGTGTACGCTTAGTCACTTAACCATACAACCCGAAGGAGTTTCGAGTTGATGTTCAAATCACCAAAGTTGTCTGCAATTTTTATACATGATGCAGACTCGATTTTGCCGGACTCAAATTCCAAGAACACTTGAATGTGTTTTTAGTTGTATTCATAAATGAATACTTTGAGAACTTTACAAACAACAATAAATTGTTGTTTTGTCAGCTTTCCAAATTGTTAAAGAGCTAGATTTTACTTTCTACTTAAAGAAAGAAACCATTTTTAAGAACACTTAATCAAATGCGCTTAGAGATGGTGGAGCTATGCGGGATCGAACCGCAGACCTCCTGCGTGCAAGGCAGGCGCTCTCCCAGCTGAGCTATAGCCCCATCAGGTGTTGATACTGTGTGCCAATTCCTTGGGATGGGAATTGGTGGGTCTGAGTGGACTCGAACCACCGACCTCTCGCTTATCAGGCGAACGCTCTAACCACCTGAGCTACAGACCCAGTATCGTCTCTTAATTACAAACCGTATCAATCTGTGTGAACACTCATCGCAATAATCATCGTATAAGGAGGTGATCCAGCGCCAGGTTCCCCTAGCGCTACCTTGTTACGACTTCACCCCAGTCATGAACCACAAAGTGGTGAGCGTCCTCCCGAAGGTTAAACTACCCACTTCTTTTGCAGCCCACTCCCATGGTGTGACGGGCGGTGTGTACAAGGCCCGGGAACGTATTCACCGTGGCATTCTGATCCACGATTACTAGCGATTCCGACTTCATGGAGTCGAGTTGCAGACTCAATCCGGACTACGACGTACTTTTTTGGGATTCGCTCACTTTCGCAAGTTGGCAGCCCTCTGTATACGCCATTGTAGCACGGTGTGTGTAGCCCTACTCGTAAGGGCCATGATGACTTGACGTCGTCCCCACCTTCCTCCGGTTTATCACCGGCAGTCTCCCCGAGTTCCCGACATTACTCGCTGGCAAACAAGGATAAGGGTTGCGCTCGTTGCGGGACTTAACCCAACATTTCACAACACGAGCTGACGACAGCCATGCAGCACCTGTCTCATAGTTCCCGAAGGCACCAAAGCATCTCTGCTAAGTTCTATGGATGTCAAGAGTAGGTAAGGTTCTTCGCGTTGCATCGAATTAAACCACATGCTCCACCGCTTGTGCGGGCCCCCGTCAATTCATTTGAGTTTTAATCTTGCGACCGTACTCCCGGGCGGTCTACTTAACGCGTTAGCTCCGAAAGCCACGGCTCAAGGCCACAACCTCCAAGTAGACATCGTTTACGGCGTGGACTACCGGGTATCTAATCCTGTTTGCTCCCCACGCTTTCGCATCTGAGTGTCAGTATCTGTCCGGGGGGCCGCCTTCGCCACCGGTATTCCTTCAGATCTCTACGCATTTCACCGCTACACCTGAAATTCTACCCCCCTCTACAGTACTCTAGTCAGCCAGTTTCAAATGCAATTCCGAGGTTGAGCCCCGGGCTTTCACATCTGACTTAACTAACCACCTGCATGCGCTTTACGCCCAGTAATTCCGATTAACGCTCGCACCCTCCGTATTACCGCGGCTGCTGGCACGGAGTTAGCCGGTGCTTCTTCTGTCGCTAACGTCAAATCCATACGCTATTAACGCATGAATCTTCCTCACGACTGAAAGTACTTTACAACCCGAAGGCCTTCTTCATACACGCGGCATGGCTGCATCAGGCTTGCGCCCATTGTGCAATATTCCCCACTGCTGCCTCCCGTAGGAGTCTGGACCGTGTCTCAGTTCCAGTGTGGCTGATCATCCTCTCAGACCAGCTAGGGATCGTCGCCTTGGTGAGCCCTTACCTCACCAACTAGCTAATCCCACCTAGGCATATCCTGACGCGAGAGGCCCGAAGGTCCCCCTCTTTGGCCCGTAGGCATTATGCGGTATTAGCCATCGTTTCCAATGGTTATCCCCCACATCAGGGCAATTTCCTAGGCATTACTCACCCGTCCGCCGCTCGCCGCCCATAAGCGCACCCGAAGGATTGTTTATGTCGCTGCCGCTCGACTTGCATGTGTTAGGCCTGCCGCCAGCGTTCAATCTGAGCCATGATCAAACTCTTCAATTTAAGATTTTGTCGACTCAATGAATACTGAACATTACATAGTAATGTTTGAATTGACTGTGCTGCTATTTTCTAGCAATGGTCACTTCGTTTCATTGAAATCTAATTTGAAGCCTAAGCTTCTAATTTGGATTATCATCAACGAGTGCCCACACAGATTGATAGGTTTATATTGTTAAAGAGCTTTGCTTTCAACGCGTTAGCGTCTCAGCGAGGTGCGTATAATACGCTTCCCACTTTGAAAGTCAACATAAAATTCTAAGTTTTCTTAAAACTTTATGGTGACTTGCTTATTAAATAAGCAAGTGCGCTATTTTGTCTTCACTTTTTTAAAAAGTGAAAAGAAAATTAAAAGCCTGGCGATGTCCTACTCTCACATGGGGAAGCCCCACACTACCATCGGCGCTAATTCGTTTCACTTCTGAGTTCGGCATGGAATCAGGTGGGTCCAAATCGCTATGGTCGCCAAGCAAAATTCTTTATCAATTTGCTCGCAAATTCAAACGCACTTTAGTGCGGCCCTTTAGGGTGAGATTTGCTTGCAAATCGAATAATTCGGAAAGCTGTTTTTCAGTTCTTACACATTCAATCTGTTCTTTCTTTGAGTCCATCAAAACCCCTTGGGTGTTGTATGGTTAAGCCTCACGGGCAATTAGTATCAGTTAGCTCAATGCCTCACAGCACTTACACACCTGACCTATCAACGTCGTAGTCTCCGACAACCCTTTAGGATACTTAAAGTATCAGGGAGAACTCATCTCAAGGCTCGCTTCCCGCTTAGATGCTTTCAGCGGTTATCGATTCCGAACTTAGCTACCGGGCAATGCGTCTGGCGACACAACCCGAACACCAGAGGTTCGTCCACTCCGGTCCTCTCGTACTAGGAGCAGCCCCTTTCAATTCTCCAACGCCCACGGCAGATAGGGACCGAACTGTCTCACGACGTTCTAAACCCAGCTCGCGTACCACTTTAAATGGCGAACAGCCATACCCTTGGGACCGACTTCAGCCCCGGGATGTGATGAGCCGACATCGAGGTGCCAAACACCGCCGTCGATATGAACTCTTGGGCGGTATCAGCCTGTTATCCCCGGAGTACCTTTTATCCGTTGAGCGATGGCCCTTCCATACAGAACCACCGGATCACTATGACCTACTTTCGTACCTGCTCGAATTGTCATTCTCGCAGTTAAGCGGGCTTATGCCATTGCACTAACCACACGATGTCCAACCGTGTTTAGCCCACCTTCGTGCTCCTCCGTTACTCTTTGGGAGGAGACCGCCCCAGTCAAACTACCCACCAGGCACTGTGTCCGTAACCCCGATCAGGGGTCGACGTTAGAACATCAACACTACAAGGGTGGTATTTCAAGGACGGCTCCACACATACTGGCGTACGTGCTTCAAAGCCTCCCACCTATCCTACACATGTAGGGTCAATGTTCAGTGCCAAGCTGTAGTAAAGGTTCACGGGGTCTTTCCGTCTAGCCGCGGGTACACTGCATCTTCACAGCGATTTCAATTTCACTGAGTCTCGGGTGGAGACAGCGTGGCCATCATTACGCCATTCGTGCAGGTCGGAACTTACCCGACAAGGAATTTCGCTACCTTAGGACCGTTATAGTTACGGCCGCCGTTTACCGGGGCTTCGATCAAGAGCTTCGACCTAAGTCTAACCCCATCAATTAACCTTCCGGCACCGGGCAGGCGTCACACCGTATACGTCATCTTACGATTTTGCACAGTGCTGTGTTTTTAATAAACAGTTGCAGCCACCTGGTATCTGCGACTCTCAATAGCTCCATCCGCGAGGGACTTCACCGTCAAGAGCGTACCTTCTCCCGAAGTTACGGTACCATTTTGCCTAGTTCCTTCACCCGAGTTCTCTCAAGCGCCTTGGTATTCTCTACCCGACCACCTGTGTCGGTTTGGGGTACGATTCCTTACAATCTGAAGCTTAGAGGCTTTTCCTGGAAGCATGGCATCAATGACTTCACTACCGTAGTAGCTCGACGTCGTGTCTCAGCCTTAGAAAGAGCCGGATTTACCTAACTCTTAAGCCTACGCACTTGAACCTGGACAACCGTCGCCAGGCCCACCTAGCCTTCTCCGTCCCCCCATCGCAATTGTAAGAAGTACGGGAATATTAACCCGTTTCCCATCGACTACGCCTTTCGGCCTCGCCTTAGGGGTCGACTTACCCTGCCCCGATTAACGTTGGACAGGAACCCTTGGTCTTCCGGCGAGGAGGTTTTTCACCCCCTTTATCGTTACTCATGTCAGCATTCGCACTTCTGATACCTCCAGCATGCTTTACAACACACCTTCAACGGCTTACAGAACGCTCCCCTACCCAATATCTAAAAGATATTGCCGCAGCTTCGGTTTATAGCTTAGCCCCGTTACATCTTCCGCGCAGGCCGACTCGACTAGTGAGCTATTACGCTTTCTTTAAATGATGGCTGCTTCTAAGCCAACATCCTAGCTGTCTAAGCCTTCCCACATCGTTTCCCACTTAGCTATAATTTGGGACCTTAGCTGGCGGTCTGGGTTGTTTCCCTCTCCACGACGGACGTTAGCACCCGCCGTGTGTCTCCCGGATAGTACTTACTGGTATTCGGAGTTTGCAAAGGGTTGGTAAGTCGGGATGACCCCCTAGCCTTAACAGTGCTCTACCCCCAGTAGTATTCGTCCGAGGCGCTACCTAAATAGCTTTCGGGGAGAACCAGCTATCTCCAGGTTTGATTGGCCTTTCACCCCTAGCCACAAGTCATCCGCTAATTTTTCAACATTAGTCGGTTCGGTCCTCCAGTTGATGTTACTCAACCTTCAACCTGCCCATGGCTAGATCACCTGGTTTCGGGTCTATATCCAGAGACTGAACGCCCAGTTAAGACTCGGTTTCCCTACGGCTCCCCTAGATGGTTAACCTTGCCACTGAATATAAGTCGCTGACCCATTATACAAAAGGTACGCAGTCACAGGACAAGCCTGCTCCTACTGCTTGTACGTACACGGTTTCAGGTTCTATTTCACTCCCCTCACAGGGGTTCTTTTCGCCTTTCCCTCACGGTACTGGTTCACTATCGGTCAGTCAGTAGTATTTAGCCTTGGAGGATGGTCCCCCATATTCAGACAGGATAACACGTGTCCCGCCCTACTCGATTTCACTGAACACACATCGTCAACTACGGGACTATCACCCTGTATCGTCGGACTTTCCAGACCGTTCGTCTAACGCGTGTAAAGCTTAAGGGCTAGTCCAATTTCGCTCGCCGCTACTTTCGGAATCTCGGTTGATTTCTTTTCCTCGGGGTACTTAGATGTTTCAGTTCCCCGGTTCGCCTCGTTATGCTATGTATTCACATAACGATACTTACTTATGTAAGTGGGTTTCCCCATTCGGAAATCCCAGACTCAAGTGGCTTTTACTGCCTAATCTGGGCTTATCGCAAGTTAATACGTCCTTCATCGCCTCTGACTGCCAAGGCATCCACCGTGTACGCTTAGTCACTTAACCATACAACCCGAAGGAGTTTCGAGTTGATGAACAAGTCACCAAAGTTGTCTGCAATTTTTATACATGATGCAGACTCGATTTTGCCGGACTCAAATTCCAAGAACACTTGAATGTGTTTTTGTGTATTCATAAATGAATACTTTGAGAACTTTACAAACAACAATAAATTGTTGTTTTGTCAGCTTTCCAAATTGTTAAAGAGCTATGTTAGCTACAAGCTTACGCTTGTGAACTATCAATCTGTGTGGACACTCATCACGATAATCATCGTATAAGGAGGTGATCCAGCGCCGGGTTCCCCCTAGCGCTACCTTGTTACGACTTCACCCCAGTCATGAACCACAAAGTGGTGAGCGTCCTCCCGAAGGTTAAACTACCCACTTCTTTTGCAGCCCACTCCCATGGTGTGACGGGCGGTGTGTACAAGGCCCGGGAACGTATTCACCGTGGCATTCTGATCCACGATTACTAGCGATTCCGACTTCATGGAGTCGAGTTGCAGACTCAATCCGGACTACGACGTACTTTTTGGGATTCGCTCACTTTCGCAAGTTGGCTGCCCTCTGTATACGCCATTGTAGCACGTGTGTAGCCCTACTCGTAAGGGCCATGATGACTTGACGTCGTCCCCACCTTCCTCCGGTTTATCACCGGCAGTCTCCCCGGAGTTCCCGACATTACTCGCTGGCAAACAAGGATAAGGGTTGCGCTCGTTGCGGGACTTAACCCAACATTTCACAACACGAGCGACGACAGCCATGCAGCACCTGTCTCATAGTTCCCGAAGGCACCAAAGCATCTCTGCTAAGTTCTATGGATGTCAAGAGTAGGTAAGGTTCTTCGCGTTGCATCGAATTAAACCACATGCTCCACCGCTTGTGCGGGCCCCCGTCAATTCATTTGAGTTTTAATCTTGCGACCGTACTCCCCGTGCGGTCTACTTAACGCGTTAGCTCCGAAAGCCACGGCTCAAGGCCACAACCTCCAAGTAGACATCGTTTACGGCGTGGACTACCGGGGTATCTAATCCTGTTTGCTCCCCACGCTTTCGCATCTGAGTGTCAGTATCTGTCCGGGGGCCGCCTTCGCCACCGGTATTCCTTCAGATCTCTACGCATTTCACCGCTACACCTGAAATTCTACCCCCCTCTACAGTACTCTAGTCAGCCAGTTTCAAATGCAATTCCGAGGTTGAGCCCCGGGCTTTCACATCTGACTTAACTAACCACCTGCATGCGCTTTACGCCCAGTAATTCCGATTAACGCTCGCACCCTCCGTATTACCGCGGCTGCTGGCACGGAGTTAGCCGGTGCTTCTTCTGTCGCTAACGTCAAATCCATACGCTATTAACGCATGAACCTTCCTCACGACTGAAAGTACTTTACAACCCGAAGGCCTTCTTCATACACGCGGCATGGCTGCATCAGGCTTGCGCCCATTGTGCAATATTCCCCACTGCTGCCTCCCGTAGGAGTCTGGACCGTGTCTCAGTTCCAGTGTGGCTGATCATCCTCTCAGACCAGCTAGGGATCGTCGCCTTGGTGAGCCCTTACCTCACCAACTAGCTAATCCCACCTAGGCATATCCTGACGCGAGAGGCCCGAAGGTCCCCCTCTTTGGCCCGTAGGCATCATGCGGTATTAGCCATCGTTTCCAATGGTTATCCCCCACATCAGGGCAATTTCCTAGGCATTACTCACCCGTCCGCCGCTCGCCGCCCATAGACGCACCCGAAGGATTGTTTATGTCGCTGCCGCTCGACTTGCATGTGTTAGGCCTGCCGCCAGCGTTCAATCTGAGCCATGATCAAACTCTTCAATTTAAGATTTTGTTCGACTCAATGAATACTGAACATTACATAGTAATGCTTGAATTGACTGTGCTGCTATTTCTAGCAATGGTCACTTCGTTTCATTGAAATCTAATTTGAAGCCTAAGCTTCTAATTTGGATTATCATCAACGAGTGCCCACACAGATTGATAGGTTCTTGTTTTTAAAGAGCTTTCTAACTAGCTAGCCACTTAAAGTATCTTGCCGTTAGGGGTGCGTATCTTACGCTTCCCAATTTGAGAGTCAAGCGTTTTTTCAAACTTTCTTTTCTCTCTCATTTCCTTCTCGGACCGTGACTTGCGTCTCACTCCGTGTCGGTGAGGCGGCATTATAGGGAGGTTTGAAAACATGACAAGTCTTTTTAGAAAAAAACATTTTGTTTGCTTAAAAACTCAGCAAATCATTAAAAATAGGATAAAATTTCAACATTTGAGTCATGTCACATCAATATAATGGAAAAACGCCAAGCATATACGTAAGATCTATGTGTCTATTTTGTTAAAGGTAGACAGTTAATTTTCTCTGACATAGAAGTAGTATTCTTATTATGAGTTCAAATAAATCGACAATCTTGTTAATCGCCATTGCTGTACTCGGTGCACTTATCTTCTTTAAGCTAGATATCTCGCCAGCAATCAGCTTTGTTATTGGTGTTGTTGCTTCCGCTTTTGTTCTGAAACTTTCCAATGCAACAACGAATGAGTTAGATACGCCTTTAAATGATCCTGCAACCAAAACGCTATATGTAGGAAACTTGCCTTATAAAGCTAACGAGTCTCACGTTAAGGACTTATTTGCCGAACATGGTGAAGTCTTTGCTGTTCGTCTAATGAAAGATAAGCGAACGGGTAAAAGGAGGGGATTCGGTTTTGTTGTAATGGCAGCTTCAGATGCTGAAACCGCCATTGCAGGGTTAAATGAGAAAGACTATATGCAGCGTACTCTAAAAGTACGTATTGCAAACGAGCCTAAATCTCAAGAGGAAAGGGACGAACTGGACTAAAACCCAATTTTCTTAATGCGTTGTTCAGTGCATCTTCTTGCCAAGGAGGTGCACTAGAATAAATCTCTCTACTCCCCTTTTCCTGTTCTACGTTACTCACGGACAAAAGCCCTTGCACCCGACGTGCTATTGCTTCACCTGAATCGACCAATAGTACCTGCTCCCCTAACACACTTTGTATTTCCTGTTTGATTAATGGAAAGTGTGTACACCCCAAAACCGCCACATCAATTTTGTTGGCTAAAGGCGCGAGTAGTTTGCGGATCTCACTAAGGCAAACGGGTTGGCCGCGTAGTTTTTCTTCCGCAATATCAACTAAGCGAGTAAGCCCTAACATTTCAACAGGTTTATCTTGTGCAAAGTCGCGAATTAGGTCATGCGTGTATTCACGCTTGACCGTTGCAGGAGTCGCAATCAAACCAACCGCTTTATTCGCCAGACTAGAAGCGGGCTTAATTGCCGGTACGACACCGACCACAGGAATCACCAATCGCGCACGTAGAGAAGGAAGAACAATCGTGCTGGCAGTGTTGCAGGCAATAACAACTATATCGATTTGGTGTGTCTCCACCATCGCAACAACCAGTGACTCTACTCGCTCAACTAATGTTTGACGGTCTAGCTCTCCATAAGGATACGCTTCATTATCAAACAAATAATAATAATCTAGTTGTGGCAGTCGGGTTTCTATCTCTTGGTAGACAGATAGACCACCAACACCTGAGTCAAAAATCAGAACTTTGGGTTGCTGCTGAGTCACAAAATATTTCCAGTAGTAAAGATGACGCGATCATACCCTTGGATTAACTTTTCGCAACAACTTGGCAGTATATCTTTGGTGAGAGAAGCGCTCACCGTGCTCAACCTCAGTGAGATGCAATTCTAACTTACCGTTGAAGCTTGTCGTTTTAGTCACCAAGGTATGAAACTCACCATTTTCACCACAAGGGTCAACTTCGTGTGGCAATTCAGTCAGTAGCTTTTGGTCATACCAACTTCCACATAGGTCTTTAGAGATTCTTGAGCTGTCTGCGGTGACCAGCATAGTTTGAATACCTCTGGTGATTATCTCATCGGCCAGTTGCGAACTCGCCTCTCCCATTAAAGGGAAAACACAATGCCACCCCGCTGGCTCAATGTAGCTGCGGCGATACTCTGCAATCCCATTACAAAACATATCGCCAAATGCGACGTAGCTAAACTCAAGCTTTGAGGTTTTTAACCCATTAACTACCAGTGTCTGATAAACCTCGTTACTTGGGAACACCTCCGGTAGCTCGATAGTCACCAGTGGTAATGAAAGCAGCTCTGCTTGCATCTTGATCACTGAGATTGGCGTCGCCTGAAATGGCACTTCATCTGCAAGATGGGTGGTAAAGATCCCTACCACACGATACTCATCGCTTTCCATCAGGCGCTCTAAGGTCAATGTTGAGTCTTTCCCAGAGGACCAACTAACGATAACGTTCTTTTTCATCTATGTCTCGAATAAGGAAAAACCGCCCGAAGGCGGTTTCATGTCTAACAGAAAACTAAAACTGATACGTCATATTTAAATAGAATGAACGCTCAGGTGCAGGATAACCTTTGGCCGTCTCATACTCTTCATCGAGAAGGTTGTCGATTCTGGCGCGGATAGCCAAATCAGGCTGAACCCAGTATGTTGCTGCAACATCGAGCAAATCATAAGCTTCGAGAGTCTCTGAACCGTCAGGTCGTTCACCAAAGTAGAGATAACTGGTCGAGACATCGACATCACCAAACGAAGCATTGGCATGCCATTTAAAGTTCTTTTTCGCACGTCGAGCTAGTTGCTTGTCGTCACTGTCTTTAGGGTCTTTAAAATCGGCGGATAACGTGTGAGAAACAAGACCTGTATCAAAACCTAACTCCAGCTCCACGCCTTTTATGCGTGAAACACCTTCGACATTCTCGTAAATCGCTTTCTGACCAGAACGAGGGGTATAGGTAATCAAGTCATCGATTCTGATATCGTAACCTGTGACTCCCCAACGAATACCACTAATGTCACCACGAGCGCCTAACTCATAGTTTTTCGAACTTTCTGGTCTTAAGTTTGGATTGGCATCAGCCCAAGCAGAACCGTTCTGCTGCGAGAGCGTTGGCGCTTTATAAGCCGTACCGTATGACCCGAATAACTGAGCATTTTCCGTGATATCGATACCTAGACCGGCATTGTAAGTCGTATTGCGACCATAATCTTCGTTATCATCCGAGCGAGCGGAAAGCTCGGCGGTAAGAATGTTATAGCGCGTTGAAACTACACCAAAAAAACCTAAGTTCTTGCGCGTTAACAATGAGTTTGCAGTATCAGGCTTTTCATAAGAATCTTTACGCCAATCAACACCCGCGGAAAGTTGCGTATCGTTATCTACCGCATAACTGTTGATCCAACTGACATTATCTTGCTTATATTTATTTTGATACTTGTCCGCCAACGCAGTGTTATATGGGTCAAAAGTGCGAGAGTCAGTATTCTCGTGCGAATAAGTCACGACAGAGCCAAAATCACCTTGCTTATATCCTAAAGAGCCACTGTAAACCTGTGTCTCAATTTCTACTTCTGCCTTCTTTCGAACCGTAGTACTGTCGTTGTATTGGTAGTTATTTCGATATGCCCTTGCTAGCACCGACCCTGTAAACTGCTCATTGAACTGATGATCATATCCTAATGAACCATTGAGAGAATCGAAGCCATACTTTTCACCATCATTGACACCTTCAATCGGGTTGATGTTATAGCCTTCATCTTTTTCGTATCCAGCATTCAACTTCAACGTACCAGATTCCGATGTTTTCACTGCCGCCATTACATTGGCATCTTGACCTCGACTACCCACACCAACGCTTAGCGATGAGGTTCCGACTTGCCCTGCTTTTGCATAAGTAATGATGTTAATGACACCACCAATAGCCTCAGAGCCATACATCGCCGCACGAGCACCTCGGATGTACTCTACACGCTCAATCTGCATTACTGGTATCTGGTTAAAATCAACGGCACCTGTCGATGACTTAGCCATTCGAACGCCATCAACAAGAACAAGAACTTGATCCGAGGAAGTACCACGTACAAAGATACTTGCAAGCTGGCCGCGTCCACCATTTTGGGTAATTTCGACCCCAGGTAGCTTTCTCAGAATTTCCGGTAAACTCTTCGCCTGAGTTTGCTCTATCTCTTCTCTGGTCACAATATTGACTGGTGCAAGAACCGTATTCACAGGTTGCTCAAAACGGTTTGCGGTCACAACTATGGTTTCATCCGCTTGTTCAGCGAGAGAATAAGGGGCGTGCGAAAGCAGTGAACCCACTGCCACTGCTAAAATAGATCGGTTCATTTTTATAGTCCTAAATCGCGTAAGTCCTACTGAGCATCAATAACTTGGCTTCCATTATTGGCTCAGTTGCTGGCAGGTATTCGGACTTTAGAGCTTGATTGGCCTACTAACTCGACTTCCCACATCAATCTAGATGCAGTGTCTTTTGAGTGTTCGTTCTCTATAACCGCTGCGCGTCAGTTCTGGATTCTCACCAGATTCCCTTTTAGCCATCTAAACCTCTAGACAGCACCAGCTGGAAGAAAATGGTATGTAGCTGAGGCGAGATTGTCCAGCAAATAACATATATATCTATCATTTAGTAACAAATGACTAGATTGTTGCCATAATTTCTAAACAGAAAAGTGAGGCCGATACTGTTCAAAACTGGACATATAGCTGATATCGAATAAAATCTGCGCTCTTAAATATAAATGCACCATACAAAGGTAATTACTATGGCGACTCTTGATGTCAATCCCCTGCACTATCAGCAGCAACTCGCTGAGAAAGCTGAACGTCTTAATGAGATGTTTGCTCAATACAATGTGCCAGAGTTGGAAGTTTTCGAATCTCCAGAGCAGCACTACCGTATGCGTGCAGAGTTTCGCGTTTGGCACGAAGGTGAAGACATGTACTACATCATGTTCAACCAAGAAACTCGTGAGAAATATCGCGTTGATCAGTTCCCTGCGGCCAGTCGCCTAATCAATGATTTGATGCCGCTGTTAATAGAGGCGATGAAAGATAATGACACGCTGCGTCGCAAGCTTTTCCAGGTGGACTTCTTATCTACACTTAGCGGAGAGATTTTGGTTTCGCTGCTCTACCATCGTCAACTTGATGATGCTTGGATCGCAGAAGCAAAAGCACTAAAACAGCGCCTCAATGACGAAGGTTTTAACTTAAATCTGATTGGCCGTGCTCGTAAGATGAAAATCATCCTCGATCGCGATTATGTGGTTGAAAAACTCGATGTGAATGGTCAGCCATACATCTACCAACAAGTAGAAAATAGCTTTACCCAGCCTAATGCAAAAGTCGCTACAAAAATGCTGGAGTGGGCAATTGATTGTACCCAAGATAGCCAAGGTGACTTACTAGAGCTCTACTGTGGTAATGGTAATTTCTCACTGGCGCTTGCACAAAACTTTAATCGAGTACTCGCGACTGAGCTTGCTAAACCATCGGTAGAATCGGCGCAGTACAACATCGCAGCAAACAAAATCGATAATGTTCAGATCATTCGTTTATCAGCCGAAGAGTTTACTCAAGCGATTGAAGGAAAAAGAGAGTTTCGCCGTTTAAAAGATGCGGGAGTCGATCTGAATAGTTACAACTGCAACACAATCTTTGTTGATCCACCTCGTTCAGGCATGGATATTGATACTTGTAAGATGGTACAAGGTTATGAGCGAATCCTTTATATCTCATGCAACCCAGAAACATTAAAAGAAAATCTAGAAATTCTGAGTGAAACACATAACGTCACTCGTTTTGCTCTCTTCGATCAATTTCCCTACACACACCATATGGAAGCCGGTGTGATGCTAGAGCGCAAGTAATCTAACTTGAACTGTAGAGACAAAAAAACGAGCCTTTCGGCTCGTTTTTTATTTGTGCTTATTCGGCAGCGATTTCATCTTTCTTGGACATATAGCCCAGCTTTTTGCCAATCCAAAGCATCAGTAATAGTGACACAAGGATAGCGAAGAAGTTCGAGCCAGACTCAGGGTATTGAGCCTTAAGAAATGCGGAATGGCCAAATGCGCCGACAAAAAAGCAAGCCAATCCGACCAGAGGAATATCTTCAGATACTGGATTTGCTAAGTATTCTTTGTATAGCGCTTGAACTGCCAATACCAGCGCAATGATTGGGAAAATAGAGAAGCTAACCTCGCTCATCGTTAACCATGAAAGTAGTGCGTCACCACACATACCCGCGATTAGAGCAAGAACCAGTGTTTTTCTTTCCGAACCACGATTAATTGGATTATTTTCATTAGACATTAATCTATCCCGCCTTTTAGTCGGTTACGTTCACGTTCTTTGCGATACCAATAAGCCCCTTTGGCTATCATTCGCAACTGCATGATCAGACGTTCAGCTAATATTTCACGCTCACGTCGATCGAGATCTAGAGCTTCGGCACCAGAGCTAAATACTAGTGTTACTGACGCTTCTGCTTGGGTGAAGGCTTCATCACGGCTCATACCTGTACTGATCAGGAACTCGGTTAACTCGGCCGCAAAGTGTTGGATTTCTCGTGCAACGGCAGTACGAAAAGCAAATGAAGTCCCTGAACGTTCGCGTAACAACAAACGAAATACGTTCGGACTACTCTCAATGAATTCCATAAAGGTTTCCACAGAGGTACGAATAACGCTACCTTCTTTGACAATCCGTTGACGAGCTTGGCGCATCAATTGACGCAGCAACAAACCACCTTCATCTACCATGGTTAAGCCTAACTCATCCATATCTTTAAAATGACGATAAAATGAGGTTGGCGCTATCCCCGCCTCACGCGCGACTTCTCGAAGACTCAAATTGGAAAAACTTCTGTCTGCACTAAGTTGATTGAAAGCTGCATCAATCAAAGAGCGACGAGTCTTTTCTTTTTGCTGTGCGCGAATTCCCATGGTTTTCATTTTTTAGTTTCTACTTTTCTGACAGGGGATTTCTTAATATACAACGATTCTCCTTATGACTTAAGCCTTTCCTAACTACAGAGAAATAAACCGCAGTTGACTAGCGATTACAATCCCTTCTCCTCAAATTAGAGATCTCACACAGAGATCATGACGCAAATTTTACTCGCTTGGCGTGATCACATCGACTCTATAGTGTGACAAATATTTACCAAAACTCAGAAATCGTTAAAATCACGCTAAAGCAATGTTACAACAGTATAACAAGGAATCAGTTATGGCCGTAAGCAATCATTTTGATGTCATTGTCGTAGGAAGTGGCCCTGGCGGCGAAGGGGCAGCGATGGGCTTAACAAAAGCTGGTCTTAACGTCGCTATCATCGAGAAAGAGAGTAGCGTTGGTGGGGGTTGTACCCACTGGGGTACCATCCCATCTAAAGCACTTCGCCATGCAGTTAGTCGTATCATTGAATTTAATAACAACCCGCTCTTTTGCAAAAACAACACTAGCCTGCATTCCACTTTCTCCAACATTCTTAGCCATGCAAAAACCGTTATCGATAAACAGACCCGATTACGCCAAGGCTTTTATGACCGTAACGAATGCACCTTAATCTTTGGCTCTGCCCGATTTACCGATCATAACAGTGTCGCTGTTTTGCAAAGTGACGGCAGTGAAGAACATTACACGGCAGATAAGTTTGTCATCGCAACAGGCTCAAGACCATACCAGCCAGAAAATGTCGACTTCAACCACGAGCGTATTTATGACAGTGACTCAATTCTTAGTCTAAAGCATGATCCTCGCCATATTATTATTTATGGTGCAGGCGTGATTGGCTGTGAGTATGCCTCAATCTTCCGCGGACTTGGGGTGAAGACCGATCTGATTAACACTCGCGATCGTCTGCTTAGTTTCCTTGATAATGAAGTGTCCGACGCTCTCTCCTATCACTTTTGGAATAGTGGCGTCGTGATTCGCAATGATGAAACCTACGAACAAATTGAAGGGACTGAAGATGGTGTTATTGTTCATCTTCAATCAGGCAAGAAAATGAAGGCTGATTGTATTCTTTACGCCAACGGACGCACGGGGAATACAGAAAAACTCAACTTGTCGGCCATTGGGTTGCATGCAGATTCTCGCGGGCAACTTAAAGTAAACAGTAATTATCAAACCGATGTTGAACACGTCTACGCTGTGGGTGATGTGATTGGTTACCCCAGTCTCGCCAGTGCCGCTTATGATCAAGGCCGCTTTGTGGCTCAAGCCATCACCAAAGGACAGGCTGACAACTATTTGATTGAAGATATTCCAACAGGGATTTATACCATTCCAGAAATCAGTTCTGTAGGAAAGACCGAACAAGAGCTCACCGCAAGTAAAGTGCCTTACGAAGTGGGCCGCTCTTCATTCAAGCATTTAGCTCGAGCACAGATCGCAGGTAAAGATATTGGTAGCTTAAAAATACTCTTCCATCGAGAAACGAAAGAAATTCTTGGAATTCATTGTTTTGGAGAGCGAGCGGCAGAAATCATCCATATCGGTCAAGCGATTATGGAGCAAAAGGGTGAAGCCAATACCATCGAATATTTTGTCAACACAACCTTTAACTATCCAACCATGGCAGAGGCATATCGTGTCGCGGCACTGAATGGTCTAAACCGTTTATTTTAATGAAAAGTCAGCTAAGCTTGTGTTTCCTCACGGCTTAGCTGGTCTCTTAGCACTACCAGCGCAACAATACAACCACAGGTGTAAAGCGATGTTTGGCAGACGCTAACTTGGTTAGCCATCTTTGCCACCACTTCCAACGCCGACACTGTTTGTCTAGTGGCGAGAAAGTTCGAACTCTTCTCAGCCAAGGTAAATATTGAGTCATTGCATCTTTCGCCGACTCATATCCATGCGCATACTCCCCCGACCCCATCTTTTGCCCTAACTTAGATTGACTCAAGTCCCCAGCCAGAACCAAACAGGCTCTTGCATCATCAAAATGACGACCTAACGTTTGAACAAAGCTCGCCACTTGAGCATTTGCCATATCAAGCAATGCATGTTCACACACGATCATAACAGGAGCGTTTTCAGGGATGCTGATCTCATCAAGCCACGAAAGATCGATCACGCTACCGCAATGATGGTGGTAACGCTCACTGTTGTGAAAAAGCTTTTGCCGCCAGAGTAAGTTCTCTGTGACATCTAGCTCTATCCAATGGCACAAACCATTATCGATGCGATAAAAACGTGTATCGAGTCCCGCACCGACGTTGATGATCCAACCATCTGGATTATGTTTAAGGAAGGTATTAACTTGGTCATCACACAATTGGGTTAGTGTGGCGTGCAGGAGTTGCTTCTGGTCGATATCACCAGCAAAGCATTCAGGGGCAAGTTTGCAGCGATGGCATGCATTGGCCGCAATCGGATCGTAAACTAGCCCATCATCAGCAAGGCTCTCTCTGCTACGAAACCAAAGAGGTTGCAGCAAATTCGCGGGGATCTGATAACGAGTTTTGGGGGAACGTTGCGGGCTAGCCATTATCATCTTCCTTGTTGAGTGACAGGAAGATGATAATAAATCTCAACTAGAAAAACAAGTTAATGATAACACTTCTCATTAGCTTATTTGCAGTAATTACATCCAATCTGTATTACGAATAATACCCACCGCGATCCCTTCAATAGCAAGGTGCTGGCTGGTTAAATCGACTTTAATTGGCTCAAATTCTTGGTTTTCTGCATGCAATAACACCGTCGAACCCTTGCGCTCTAAACGCTTAACCGTCACGTCATCATCAACACGTGCCACGACGACTTGTCCATCACGGACATCTTGCGTTTTGTGCACTGCCAACAAGTCGCCATCCATGATACCAATATCTTTCATCGACTCGCCGTTAACTCGCAATAAAAAGTCAGCTTGTGGTCTAAACATGCTTGGATCAACTTGGTAATGAGCTTCTACATGCTCTTGCGCCAAAATAGGCTCACCAGCAGCGACTTGACCAATTAATGGAAGACCCTGATCGTCATTGGCTGCGTCATCCGTTAGCAAAATACGGATACCTCGTGATGCACCAGGAATAATCTCGATCGCTTGTTTACGAGCGAGTGCTTTAAGGTGTTCTTCTGCGGCATTCGCCGAGCGAAAACCGAGTTCTTTAGCAATTTCGGCACGCGTTGGTGGCATGCCTGTCTCATCAATCTTACTTTTGATTAAATCAAAAACTTGTTGCTGGCGGGGCGTTAACGGCTTCATAAGTCACCTGTCTTTTTATACAGTTAACTGTGAGTATATCCAGTAAGTGAACAAATGAAAAGCGAATTGATGATTTTTTAATGGGTTAGAAAAAGAGGATAGCTAGCCACGTATAACCCGTTAAAAGCATTGCGAGCATTACCGCAGCGGACCCTATATCTTTTGCTCGCCCGGAAAGTTCATGATGCTCCGAGCCAATACGGTCAACCACCGCTTCAATCGCGCTATTAATCAATTCGATGATCAAAACCAGAACCACGGTTCCCACAAGAAGAATGCGCTCTACCTGAGTCACATCAAGCCACAGAGCGACGGGTAGCATGATAAAGGTAAGCAGCACCTCTTCACGGAACGCCGCTTCATTTTTAAACGCTGCAACTAGGCCTTGCCATGAATAACGTGTTGCATTGAACACTCGTTTGAAACCATGGGACGATTTACTTTTCACTTTAATCTCTCATTGGATACTGCAATCTCAGTTACTCATCACCAAGACTGCTGCTTTTACATTCAATAATAATTCAAAGGTTCGACCAGTTTCTGGTATCCTTGCTGCCTAAAAAAATCGCTTGGGCATATTTCGAGTTCTAGACTAAAAAGAACTGGAAATATGCTTATCATCTATTTGAGGCAAAGAACCTTTATGTCTTCTGGACGTTCACTATCACGCTCCCTACTGAAGCTACCGCTATCGGCACTAGTAAAGGGAACGGCTATACCTTCAAATCCGATTGAAGATCATAGCATTGATATTAACAAGCCCATTGTTTATGCACTCCCTTACCGCTCTGCGGTTGACTTGTTGACGCTGCAAAAACAAGTCAAATCTCTAGGTTTGCCTGACCCGCTACAGCCTCTCGAAATTAACGGTAAGAGTTTTAATCGCTACGTCTTTATCTCATCGCGTGAAACCGTGTTGAGCAACGATAATGATGTGCCCGCCGAGTCTATCGCGCTATTTTCTGAGTTACTAGCACTACATAAAGAAGATACTGAGCTCGATGTTCAAGTTATCCCGGTCACCGTACTTTGGGGACGTAAGCCAGGAAAAGAGGGCAAACATACCTCTTATCTACAATCTCTAAATGGCCCGCAAAAAGCCAAGGCCGTGCTCATCTCGGGTCGAGATTGCCTAGTGCGAATTAGCCCTGTGGTCTCTCTACGTTATATGGCTAACTCTCATGGCACTGATGCCTCGATTGCTCATAAGCTGGCGCGTGTGGCTCGCATTCACTTCTCACGCCAGAAACTTGCGGCATCAGGCCCTAACCTACCAAGCCGCCAAGCACTCTTTAAGCGCCTAATGAAATCCAAGGCGATTGAAAAAGCGATTGAAGATGAAGCGAATGCCAAAGGCATTTCATTGGATAAAGTTCGCAAAGAAGCGCACGATATGATGGATGAGATTGCCGCAGACTTCTCCTATTCGCTGGTGCGCAGCGGTGACCGAATCCTAGGTTGGTTGTGGAATCGAATTTACCAAGGACTCAACATCAATAATGCTGCGACGGTTCGCCGTTTAGCACAAGATGGGCACGAGATTGTTTATGTTCCTTGCCATCGCAGCCATATGGACTATTTGCTGCTCTCTTATGTTTTGTATCATGAGGGCATGGTTCCACCACACATTGCTGCGGGCATTAATCTTAATTTCTTCCCAGCAGGTCCAATCTTCCGTCGCGGCGGGGCGTTCTTCATTCGCCGCAGCTTTAAAGGCAACCGTCTTTATTCCACTATCTTCCGCGAATACTTAGCTGAACTCTTTGCCAAAGGTTACTCTGTCGAGTACTTCAGTGAAGGGGGCCGTTCACGCACAGGTCGCTTATTACAAGCTAAAACCGGCATGCTGGCGATGACGGTGCAGGCGATGCTTCGCGGCCTTAACCGCCCAGTGACACTTGTCCCCGTTTACATTGGCTATGAACATGTCATGGAAGTCGGCACTTACGCCAAAGAGTTGCGCGGCAGTCGTAAAGAGAAAGAGAACGCAGGCTTGGTACTGCGCACAATTCGCAAACTGCGTAACTTCGGTCAAGGCTACGTTAACTTTGGCGAACCTATTCCAGTGAACCAATACCTGAATGAACATGCTCCGGAATGGACCAAGGACATTGATCCGATGGGCGGTTCAAAACCACAATGGCTAACGCCAGTGGTCAATGGGTTAGCCACTAAGATGATGACGCATATTAATGATGCCGCAGCGGCCAACGCACTGACTCTGTGTGCAACCGCACTACTGGCGTCTCGTCAGCGAGCGCTGTCTCGTGACAGTCTTGTCCAGCAAATTGAATGCTACCTGTCCATTTTGAAAAATGTACCTTACTCCGCAACTTGCACTGTGCCCAATGAAGATGCAGAAGCGCTAGTTCAACATGCGGAATCTCTCGACAAGTTCGTTATCGAAAGTGACACGATGGGTGAAATAGTCTCTCTCGATCGTAACCAGTCTATTTTGATGACCTACTACCGCAACAACATCATCCATCTGTTTGCGATTCCAGCTTTGATCGCACAAATGTTGGTTCGCCGCCAGAAGCTGTCGATGGCGCAGATAAAAGCCAATGTTGCCATGGTTTATCCATTCCTTAAGCAAGAGCTATTCTTAAGCATTGAAGAGACGCAACTTGACCAAGTTGTGGAAGCCTATGTGACTGAACTGGCAAACCAAGGACTGTTGAGCATCAATGACGAGATGGTTGAGATTAAGCAAAACAACACGCTAGTGCTAGTGTTGCTTGGCCGAACTATTTCAGAAACCCTGCAGCGTTATGCCATCGCTCTCAACCTACTGGTCGCGATGCCAGAACTAGATAAGTCGGAGCTCGAAACCAAGAGCCAAGATATTGCTCAGCGTTTAGGTCGCTTGCATGGTATTAATGCTCCTGAGTTTTTTGACAAAGGCGTTTTTGCCGCTATGTTCACTACGCTGAAAGAACAGACCTATCTCAATGCCGAGGGAGACTGTGATATTGAGAAGACTCGTCAATTTGCCGAGCTGCTCTACACCATGCTTTATCCTGAAGTTCGCTTAACGATTCGCGAAAGTGTTTGCCAAGCGGCAGAGCTCAACGAGATAAGTGCTCTAGAACAAGAGTAATCGCGATAACCTCGACACAACAAAAACAAAAAAGGGCATCCATGATGCCCTTTTTTATATGCGATAACGTCAGCTACCAGAATGCCACCAGCAAGCCAACCGTCACAACCATTCCCACATAGTTGTTATTTAAAAACGCTTGAAAACAGAGCTCGCGCTGACGATGGCGGATAAGGTGTTGTTGAAAAACAAACAGAGCCCCAACCACCAAAACACTCCAGTAGAAACTTGCGCCCAACGAGTGCCACATCCCTAACCCAATTAACATCAACAACGTCGTTAGCTGCAGAGCACCGATGATCATTTTGTCAAAGCGACCAAACAAAATTGCGGTCGACTTGATCCCGATTTTTAAGTCATCATCACGATCAACCATTGCATATTGCGTGTCATAAGCAATGGTCCACAACGCATTCATCACAAATAGAAACCACACCATCGGCGGCAATTCGTTCGCTTGTGCAGCCCAAGCCATTGGAATCGCCCAACTAAATGCTAACCCTAAAAACAGTTGCGGTAAGTGGGTGTAGCGCTTCATAAAGGGATAAATAAATGCGAGAAAGATACCGACAAACGAGAGCTTGATAGTTAAAGGGTTCATCGTTAGTACCAGCACAAACGACAATATTGCCAGCACCAAAAAGAGTGTGACAGCCTCTCGGCTACTCACTAACCCCGAAGGCAGAGGACGATGCTGCGTTCGCTTAACGTGACCGTCCACTTTACGATCCGCAAAATCATTAATCACACAGCCAGCCGCGCGCATCAATATAACGCCAACAACAAAAACCAATAAGACATTTAAGCTCGGAATGCCTTGTGCGGCGATGATTAAGGCCCACATAGTTGGCCATAACAACAACAAGGTGCCAATTGGCTTATCCATACGCATTAATTGCCAATAAGCTCGTGCTTTAGTGGCAGTCATTTATGCTTTCTCCTTGGAATAGATAGGGGCGCTGGGTAAGAATAACTCAGCCACCAGCATAGGTTTGTGATTCATCCATAATCTTGAGCGTCTCGCCAAGCAGAGGCCATTAGGTGTTTTAGCCCACCCCACTTGTAACGCATCACGCTTAACGTTGTTGCTACTGAACACCGTTAATCCGAGGGGAATTTCACCTTGATGCATCAGATCATGCGGTTGATCCGTTAACGATGATTGGGGGATCAATGTTCGACCAAGCACCCAGGCTTCACCATCGCCATTCAGGACTACTTTTCGTAACAAGCACTGCTCATCTGCCAATAAACTCAACTCATCGTGATCAAGTTGCGTTGCAGCGACAATGTCATTATGAAAGAGATCGACCTTCAATTGCTGACAATAAGTCTCTAATAAACGTGACAAAGACCCTTGTTCTTGCAACCATTCCCTAGCAATTTCAGTAGGAAAGTTAAACTTTTCAGGCTGTTGCCATTCCACTTCGCGCAGTGAAGACAAATAAAGCGCAATCATTTGATTCATACAGTATTCAATCAGTCGCTCTATCGCGTACAATAAAGCTACAATTTATGGGCGAATCGCCAATCCAGCCATTCACCATGATTCCTTACAAATAGATGCTCTATTGTAACAAGACTCCATCGATTCGAATATCGTGATTAGAAGAAAGAAAAGTTAGAAATATGTTTAAACGTTACCTAGCCCAAATATTTGCAGTTTTCACTCTAATTATCGCTGCGCCAAGTATGGCCAACGAAGATGCGAGTACCCCTCAGTTGGCATACTTTACGCTAGAGCCAGACCTAACGACGAACTTTTACACCAAAGGCGATAAGCTCGGCTATATTCAAGTGCGAATCGACATTATGGTCGCCAACCAAACTGATTTGCCAATTGTCGAAAAACACCAACCTCTAATTCGTGATGCCGTGATTGAGATGTTAGGCAAACAGAGTGAAGAGACAATCAAGTCTTTAGCCGGACGCGAGGATCTGCGTAAAAGTTTGGTCGAGCAAATCAACGCCATTCTGCTACCAGAGGTGGGCAAAACCGTTGTTGCTGATTTGCTGTTTACCAAATATCTCTATCAGTAGTGACTCGTAGATAGATAAAAAGCGGCTAAAGCCGCTTTTTTTGTTATTTGCGAGTGTCCCACAACCCTATCGCGACACCAGATAGCAGGCCGACAAGGTGGGCAGTGTTAGCGATGGCCATAAACGGTTGGACAAAACCCAGAACTAGCCACACTAGCATAAAACCAAGGATCGGTTTAGGCATCACCAAGCCTTTATTAGGCGCTCGGTAACCGAGCATCCAGATGTAACCAACTAAGGCATACACCACTCCGGATAGTCCACCAAAGTTAGCCCCTTCAACCCAGTATTGCCCAAAGCCAGACAACGCTGCAGAGACAAGAAACACCTGAAGCAACTTTCCGCTACCTAGGCGCAGTTCGATATCACCGCCAAGTTGCCACCACCACAGTAAGTTAAAAGCAATATGCATCACTGAAAAATGCAACAACGCATGACTAACCCAGCGCCATATTTGCCACTCTTGTCCCGCATAAGCAGGAAAATGCAGTACATCGAAGACAGGTTGCCCAGCACCAAATTGCTGCAAGGCAAAAATCACCAAACATGTCGCCATAATCAACAGGCTAAATGGGCCTGCTTTTGATTTGATCATCGACATCATACTTGGCGAGTGGTAACGAAAATGATTCGATCTTGTTTCAGCCATGTCCCAAGATGCCGCTTGATACTTAGCATGATTAGGGTTATCCAGAAACATCTTCAACTCGGCTTCAGTTTCCACTTGGTGTTGTGAATCAACAAGCCACAAAGCAAACTGACCGCCACCTTCAGGCATCATCTTAATGTCCACTTGGCGCGATGCCATATAGTCAATAAATGCCTGCGCCATTCTCGGCTGATTAAGCGTTATCAGTTTGATCATAAGTACTACCTAATTTGATTCCACGGGTAAGTTAGCTCGCTGCCACGCCTCAAAGCCACCATCAACACTATACACCTGCTCAAAGCCCTGGTTAACCAAATACTGGGCAGCACCTTGACTACTGATACCGTGATAACACATCACCAAAACAGGCTCCTCGAATTCGGCTTGCTGCATGAACTGAATGATAGTGTCGTTCGTTAGGTGGAACGCATTCGCAGCATGAGCCACGGCAAAAGATTGCGGATCTCTAATATCCAGCATGTGAGCTTGACTGTGCTCCATCAGGCTTAATGCCCCTTGCACATCGATATGTTGAAACTGGTCCATTGACTTTCTCTATTCTCTTTTTGTTATAGCAGGCATTGTAACCTATCCAGTGCTCAACAAGTACACGATAACCATAAGGTTATCCACTTACGATCACTTCTTCACCATTTGTGGATAACACTGTGGATTACGTTGATAAAGTGTTTTTTCTATTTTCGATCCACTAGATGTTGTGATGATCCTTATTTTTATGTGAGTAAATCAAACTATATCCCCAATTAAAATCGGCCTCTAAAGCCTTTATTCACCCTGCTTTCTGACACCTAACCAAGAAATTTTTCACAGAGTTACCCACAGGGCGTTGAGCAAAATTAGATCACCTCTACCGATCAGGCATAAAAAAACCGAGATCATTTGATCTCGGTTTTTATCATTCTATCTAAGCTGAGATTACATCTCGCCGACGGCCATCTTGAGCTTCTTCATCGCATTCTTCTCTAACTGACGAATACGCTCTGCTGAGACACCATATTTTTCAGCTAAGTCTTGCAGGGTTGCTTTATCATCCGTCAACCAGCGTGAACGGACAATATGTTGGCTGCGCTCATCAAGACTTGCTAATGCAAGGCTTAGGCGATTATTGGTGTGCGCCTCCCAGTTTGCCGCTTCAACGTTTTCAGCGACATCTGACGATTTATCTTCAAGATAGAGCATTGGTGCAGTGCTCACTGAACCATTGTCATCATCATCAGCCGTAAATTCAAAGGTCGCATCTTGCGCTGCAAGGCGGGATTCCATCTCTCGCACTTCTGCTGGCTCTACGCCAAGTTCGCGAGCAACAGTCTCAACTTCACCATTATTGAACCAACCTAAACGCTTTTTGGACTTTCTTAAGTTAAAGAACAGCTTACGTTGCGCTTTGGTTGTTGCCACTTTCACAATACGCCAGTTACGCAGGACGTACTCGTGAATTTCAGCTTTGATCCAGTGTACTGCGAACGAAACTAATCGAACGCCAACTTCTGGATTAAAGCGTTTAACAGCCTTCATCAGACCGATGTTACCTTCTTGAATCAGGTCAGCCATCGGCAAACCATAACCTGAGTAGCCACGGGCCACATGCACAACGAAACGCAAATGCGAAAGGATCAAGCCTTTAGCGGCTTCGATCTCGCCGTCGTAGTGTAAACGCTCAGCTAATTGACGTTCTTCATCAGCTGTTAGCATTGGGTAGCCATTCACTGAGCGAATGTAGCTATCTAGGCTATCTTGTGAAACTACAGCTATAGAATACGCTTGGTTAGTCATTCAGGTCCTCATCAAACTATGATCTGGAGTAGTGTTTTTAGCCCATCAATACTGAACCCAAAATGAACAGGTTTCAAGCAATCAAAGCTAAAATAGTTGAAACAAAAGTTTTAACTAATGTTGCAATAAAGGAAAAAGTATACGGTAGCGTATACTTTTTTCAAGTCATATAGTGATAAAAATTTAATCACTTGATTATACGGGCTCAATTTCATTGAGATGACGCTGAGCGGATACTTTCGCAGCTAGACAGCCAAGGAAAGTGCCCAACATCAACAGCAGCAAAGTCTCATCCCAACTGAGGCCGATCAATCGGAAGCGGCTATCATACAGAAGCGCTAATTGTTCAACACTGCTATTCAACAGAACTGTGATTAATGCTGTAAGAATCCACGCCGATAGCGCACCGAGTAAACCAAACCACATACCGGAATAGAGGTATGGACGCAAAATAAAGCTATCTGTCGCACCAATAAGCTTCATGGTTTGGATTTCATGCTTGTTCGCTTGAACATTAAAGCGCAAGGTATTCCCCACGATTAAGAACACTGACCCCAACATCAAAACTGACAAGGTAACCACAATCCCCGTAACGAGATTCTTAATCGCATCTAAGCGACTAAACCAATCTTCATCCATTCGTACATCGGTGATTTCTTCTTCTGCACCTAAACGTTTGGCTAATGCTTTGACCGCTTGCTTGTCCTCGGTGGCAGGGGTAATCACCAAAACCCCTGGCAATGAATAATCTTCCAACAACGAGAGCGCTTGATCAAACCCAGAGTACTGGCTCAAGTCGGCCAGTCCCTGCTGTGGTGAAATATACTCGACCTTCGACACCTCGACTAAATTTTCCAGCTCATCTTTAAGCACCATAATACGAGGCTCAGGCGTTTGCTCTTTTATATAAGCACTCACATGAGATGGCCCGGCGACATTCGTCGTCGCGACCGCAACGTTTTTCCCTAATAAATAGAGACTGGCTGGCAATGTCAGTGCCATAGAAATCACTGCCAAGGTGAGGATATTCCCAAGAGGGCGAGACCATAAGTTAAGAAACGAGGCTTTGGCCTGTTTAAAATGGATAGAAAAATAACTGTCACGTTGCACGCGATCGCTCTTTTTCGCCGCTTTATTGTTGCGTTTATTCGCGGCCATAGTCTTCTACCTCACTTAAGAAACCCTGATTTAACTCTAGGTGACGATACTGCGGGCGCGAGTTCACTAAAGTCACATCGTGCGTTGCAAGTAAAATGGTTACCCCCGCACGGTTAAACTCCTCTAGCAACCGCAGCACGCGTGATGATAACTCTTGGTCAAGGTTACCGGTTGGCTCATCCGCCAAGAGTAAAGTTGGGCGGTTTACAACGGCACGAGCAATTCCCACACGCTGTTGCTCACCTCCCGACAGTTGACTCGGCAAACAACGTGCCTTATCCAACAACCCTGTTTTATCCAGTGCGGCAGAAACACGACGCTTAATTTCATTCTCTGAAATCGATTCTATACGCATCGGCAAAGCCACATTGTCATACACAGAGCGATCCATCAAAAGACGATGGTCTTGAAAAACAATGCCAATATTACGTCTTAATAAGGGGATATCTTTATTAGGAATACGAGTGATGTCGTGTCCGTTAAAGCTAATTTTGCCATCGGTAGGGCGCTCTATCGCACATATCAACTTGAGCAAGGTACTTTTACCTGCCCCTGAGTGCCCCCCCAAAAAAGCCATTTCACCACGACGAAGATGAAAATCGACTTTTTGTAGCGCCTGTCGGCCACCTCGATAAGCTTTGCTTACTTGCTGAAACTTAATCACCCGTCATTCCTCTTACTTACCGATTAATCTTCTCGGCTAAACAGTGCGTCAATAAACTCTTGCGTTTCAAATGGGCGCAAATCATCAATTCCTTCGCCCACGCCGATAAAGCGGATAGGAATCTGGAACTGATCAGCCAAAGCAAAAATTACACCACCTTTCGCAGTGCCGTCCAACTTCGTCAGCGTGATACCGGTAATTGGTGCAACATCACTAAACAGTTTGGCTTGGCTAATCGCATTCTGACCTGTACCAGCATCAAGCGTCAGCATCACTTCATGAGGTGCAGAACCATCAATTTTCTGCATAACACGTACGATTTTGCGCAGCTCTTCCATTAAGTTGGCTTTATTTTGCAAGCGACCTGCCGTATCAGCAATCACCACATCAAAACCACGCGCTTTGGCCGCTTCGATAGCATCGTAGATCACTGATGCACTATCAGCACCCGTATGTTGGGCGATCACCGGCACGTCATTACGTTCCCCCCACACTTGCAACTGCTCAACAGCAGCAGCGCGGAAAGTATCACCAGCAGCCAACATCACCTTCTTACCTTGCGACTGGAACTGTTTGGCGAGTTTACCGATTGTGGTTGTCTTACCTACTCCATTCACCCCGACCATCAAGATGACATAAGGAGTCTTGCTAGAATCGACTTCTAAAGGTTGCTCGACATTAGACAGGATTTCTGCCATTTCTTCTTTCAATAGTCCGTATAGCGCTTCACCATCTTTTAAGTCAGAACGGGAGGCTTTTTCGGTCAAGTTTTCGATGATCTTAAGCGTTGTATCCATACCGACATCGGCAATCAAAAGCTGTTCTTCCAGCTCTTCAAATAGATCATCATCGATCTGTTTATCTTTAAACAGACCGAAGAAGCCCGCACCAATATTGGCTTTCGTGCGTGCAAGGCTGCGCTTTAGACGAGCGAAGAAGCTCTCCGTTGGCTTTTCTTGCTCTTGAACACGAGGCTCAACCGGTTCAACAGGCGCTTCTGTTTCTGTTTCTGTTTCTGTTTCTGTTTCTGTTTCTGTTTCTGTTTCTGTTTCTGTTTCTGTTTCTGTTTCTGTTTCTGTTTCTGTTTCTGTTTCTGTTTCTAAAGTGTGTTTTTCTTGTTCAGGTTCGGCAACGGTTTCTTCTTGCTCTTGCACCACTTCTGGTTGAGTTTCTTCAACTACCTGCTGCTCTTGTTCAGGTTGCTTCGCTTGGTCATCGTCACCAAAACCAAGCCATGAGAGCAATCCGCGCTTCTTTTTTTCCGTCATCTGGGGATATCCTAGATTGTCTTAATTAAGTCTGGCTCTTTTTCACTACGCTAATACAAAATGAAAAAGAAAATGACAACAGAGTGAAAAGTTACCCCTCTCGAGGCGATTTAAGGTTACACTTTGTCATCAATGAAATTTGGCTGTACTCAGAGCGTAAACGCTGAGCGACTGGGTATAGTATCACTTTATTAGCGGTCAAAAAATCTATGGTAAGACGTCGCCAGCAAAACACATCACAAAAAAAACCTTCCTCAGGCTCTGTCCGGATTATTAGCGGTTTATGGCGAGGACGCAAACTCCCCGTGCATGATGCAGAAGGACTGCGACCAACCACTGATCGAGTGAAAGAAACTGTCTTTAACTGGCTAGCACAAGATGTGCCTCAAGCGAAATGTCTTGACCTGTTTGCTGGTTCTGGAGGCTTAGGGTTTGAAGCGGCGTCACGTCAGGCTGAAATGGTCACGATGATCGAGCTCAACCCTGCCGCCTTCAAGCAGATCGAGCAGAATATTGCCGCTCTAAAGGCGAGCAATATCGTCGCAAACAACCGTGACGCCCTGCAGTATCTCGCTCAACCTGGAACACCTCATCATGTCGTTTTTATCGACCCACCATTTCGTAAAGGGTTGCTCGACGAAACCGTGACTCTACTTGAGCAAAATGGTTGGCTAGCTGAAGATGCGATGATTTATATTGAAACCGAAAAAGAACTGGCGATTGAAAGTATTCCACAAAGTTGGCACCTGCACCGCGAAAAAACGGCTGGTCAGGTCAGCTTCCGTCTCTACCATCGACAGTCAGCATAAGGATTGCAAATGAAAATACTGATTACGTTAGCAAAAGCCGGTATTGGCTTTGTTTGGCTGGTGCTACTACTGAACATTTTTATGCCCTTTCCAGGTAAGGCGGCCATTGCCCTCTATATTTTGACGGCATTCTTGTTCTTTATGCACTGTATCCAAATGTTGATCTTTATTGGCGCGTTTGGTGACAAGATTGAAATGACACGTTGGGAAAAGTGGTCAATTCTTGTTTTTGGTATTTTTGCGCTGCTCGACATCCGTCGTAAGCATATGATGTAACATCAAAAAAAACGCCGCTAAAATTAAGCGGCGTTTTTATTTGGTGTTTCTACATGCCCATATAACTTTTCATGCCATCAAGAAACATCTGTGTAGAGATCATCACCAAGAGTAATCCCATCAAGCGCTCAACGGCTTTAAGACCTCGTTCACCAAGTAGACGGTGAAGCACGCCTGAAAACATAAGAATCACAAATGTCGCCCCCCAAGCGAGCACCACCGCACCGGATAACTCGATTAAGTTGTTCGGGTTCTGACTTGATAACAGCAACAACGCCGCAATCACAGAAGGTCCCGCCAGCATTGGGATTGCCATAGGTACAATGAAAGGTTCTTCGCCTGCCGCTAGGCCAGTCACACTGCCTGCAGCAGGGAATATCATTTTTATCGCGATAATGAAAAGGATAATCCCACCCGAAATACTCAATGTTTCAGGTTGAACGTGCAAGAACGCCATGATGCTTTTGCCAGCGAACAAAAACAGCAACAGAATTGCTAGGGCGAAAAAGAGTTCTCTTATCAGTACGATACGACGTCGTTTAGGCTCTAGGTGCTTTAAGATTGATAACACAATCGGTAAGTTACCGAGCGGATCCATTATCAAGAACAGCAAAGTCGCCGCAGAAAGAATATCCATTAATTACCTCCAAGACTTTGCGGCGAAGTATAACCCTATCTCGAAGATAATGCCCAATTTGTAAAACAGACTGAGCTTTACAAGCCTGCCTTTACTAGTGGCTGCAAACTCGCTCTTGATTCACCGCCCACAGCTCACCTTGCTGCGTGATCTTTTGACGTTCAATAAAGAAGCTCAACAACTGATCAAAGTTAAAACCTGATAGCTTACACGTACGAAACTGAGCATCTGCACCAAACTCATCAATTACAGCTTGGCGTAACACCTCTTCACTCATCGGCTTTTCACGCAGTAGGTTTAACACTTTGTGAGCATGAATTTCACTCATATGAATAACTCCTGTGGATTCGAAACCTAGACAGGATAGATGAGAAAGCAACAATCTTTCTTTGATATCAAATAATGAAGGAAGCGGTTATCAAGCAATGAGCCAGCAGATAAGAGCCAGAAATCAAGTAACGCCCCAGCGGTAAGGAGTGACGATAATCGTGGATAGCTAACAATGCGGCAGAAGTGGTCAAAGATAGGCTACCAACAAACGCTAACAGAGCGGCTTGACTATGCTGTAATAGCCACAACTCTCCTGTCACCCAGTTCAACTGCAGTAGCACCATCCCCATGATGACAACTGGAAAGATAAGTCGGTCGATTTTAGGTAACAGCAAAAAAAACGCGACAATTCCCATCGCCAATAGCATCGCGGCCAACCACCAGACAACCTCTCCAGAAAGCTGCAACCAAAATGATGTGCTATAGCAAAGCTGCGCAGCAATAAAACCCGCAAAACAGACCCGTTTAGCGCGTTTTGTTATGTAGAGGCCATCGGCAAACATGGAGATCACCAACCCGAGTGAGACCCACCACTCCAACTGCCCAACTAAACTCTGTTGGCTCCAAAGCATGACTAACAAGAGAAACAGTGAGAAGCAGGAAAAGAAAATTGCTTGTTTAGGTTGGTTGTTTTCACAGGCAGAGCTGGTAATAAACCCTGATAGTGCGACAGCTAGCCAGCTCCACATATGAGTACCTCTATAACTTCGAGTGGTCAGTTTAGGTTCGAGCGATAAATTGTCTATACACAGAACAGAAAACTTGGATCTTGGTTGTGATTCGTTGCCCAAATCCTCTCCACCCTCTCAAAACCAACAGTTGTGGGTTTTTACTGCTTTATTTTCCCTTAGCCTTCCTAAATGCGCTAACGCGCCTTTTCACCACTAAACATGATAAGAAATGATCAAAAATGAATAAAAACAACATAAAAACGCCATCAATTGCATTTAAATACAATAGTTTATGTTTTGATTTTGATCGTACCTAGCTTTAGCCACCAAAGAAAAAACCAACAAAATCTAAATTTTTGCCCACAGAATCACATTTGGCTCTCAGCGGATGAGAATAATTGTCACCAAGGCACATTGCCAACACTAAAAACACCGACAAACAGACAAAAATCAAATACAGAAAAACGAAAACCCCAAAAGTAGATATAAATCAATAGAACACTTATTGAACTACTTTTAATTACTTACATTACAACAAGTTACATAAAGATCCACTCTGAAATTAAAAAATCACTTGTGTAAAAATACAACAATCAAAAAACTAATCACGGCGATTAAAGGGCATAATCGAGACCATTAATTTGTTTTTTAAGGATGGTTTACGTAATTTCCTTGATCAAACCTTTGAAAATCTGCTATTCTGTAAAACATAGAATAAAACATCAGATAAAAGGAGCAGAGTTATGATTACTTCTTCACAAAAACAAGGACTTGTAATGATCGCAGTCATCGTTGGTTTAATGACTCTGCCGATGATGTACTAGTCATATTCAAATAAATAAAAAGGGACACCATTGGTGTCCCTTTTTGCTTTATGCCTCAATATTAAACAATCCACGCTTAATTTTCGAACATGGTTCTAATTTTTCAGCAAGTTATAAAACTCACTTTTTCTATCACTTCACTGCAATCACTAGAAATGCTTTGATAAAACATCCCAATGTGCGTAATAAAACAGCATTGCTGCTAAAGTAATCAACGTCATTAAAGAGATTGCGACACGCCAAATAAAGCGACTGCTTCGAGGGGTCAGCTCTTTTTCACACTCGTCACAGACCGAGAGAAACTCTCGTCGGTTCTCTAACTCATAATCGTACTCATGCACCACTTTATTGCGGATAGTCGCGATATAACGCAATTTACCAACAATATTATGTGGCAGCCGCTCTTCACAACTAGTGATCAACTGATGGAGGCCTTTTCCATCAGCATGGTATTGAGTTCGTAACAAGTGTTCGATTTTACGAGTGCGAGTAATTACGCTATCGATATCAGACATAATTTCTCTCCCTGTATTGGTACTACAGTCTTCATCCCGATGGTCATTCTAACTTATCAAATTTTAAAGCTAATCATACAAATGAAATCTCTCAATATGAGTAGATTAACGAGATAATCACCAATAGCTTGTGATGTAGATCGAAGATCTATTTTCTACTTGAGCAATATGTGCTTCATCTCTCAGAGCATAGTCAACATCAGCTCGAAAAAATAGCTAGAATGCTTGCTTACGTTTTTTGGGGGAGAAACTGATGCCTATTTCAATATTTTTCGCCATTGCTTTGTTATGTCTCTTAGCCGGGTGGGTTTTTATTAATTTCTATCGCCGCCATATGCAAGGTGAAGATGCACCCGAACAGTCGGTTGATGTCATCGTATTAGACAAGCAAGCCATCGAAACAGAGAACACCCGCCCCGGTGAGGAAGATCAAGAATATTGGATCTATGTTCAGCGCGGCAGAGTGGGCCCTAAGCGAGAGTTCCAAGTCGGTATTCATTACTTTCATGCACTCAACCCTGGCGATAAAGGAACCTTAACCTACCAAGGCGACAAGTTCCTCCACTTCGCAATCAAACGCCCTTAGAGTTATTAAGGCAACAACCAAGACGTCTTATTGCTGCGCGCTAGCAAACAACTCAATGCTAGCGCCCCACCGCCACTTAACACGATCCAAAGGGGAATGACCCATATAGGGTGCCCCTGATGCCATCCAAATGCTTTCATCGGCCACAAGAAGATAGGATGCAGTAGATAGATACCCAAACTATGTTGGCTGATTAATGCCACAAGGGTATGCGCACGAGGCGACAGATAGTCACTCACATAACGGCAAACAACAAACACCATGCTCGCGGCAACCACAACGTTGAGTGTTTTGTATGATAACCAACGCCCAACCGTATATTTACCCGCATCAACACTATGGCTGATAACCATGAACACGGTAATCAACAGTGCGACTACACCCAACCACATCAAGGTGATCACTGAAAGGCGATTTATAGGGAGCTTTTGATATAACAGATAGCCAAGAGGTAAGTAACCACTGTAGAGCCAAAGTTGTGCATTCCATGGGCCATTGATGCCCATCAAGAAGAGTGCCGTGGTAATTAGCCATAGAGTAACGAAAACATATAAAGCCGCGTCATTCTCTTGTTTCACTACCCACTGGAAGAATGGGATAACAAAATAAAGTGGAATAAAGTAGTAGAAAAAACCGAGATGGTAATACGTCGCGTGATTTGGACTTTGTAATAGCACTTCTTTCGCGGTTTGGCTTTCAAACCCTTGCGCTGTCCACCCCGATAAATAGGCATAGAATAGTGACCAAACTAAAAACGGTATCATTACCTTCCCTAGCCGTCGTTTAACGTAATAGCCCAGCTCGAAATCGCGTTTATCACTCAGCATTAGCGCGCCAGTAATCAAAATGAACACAGGTACTGCCCAACGGCTAATACTGTTCACGGATACTGCTGTCGCCCATTGGTCAAACGGAATCACGCCCAACTCATGCCGATAAGGCGCCAGCACATGAATGGCGATAACGGCAACCGCGGCGACACAGCGCAGTAAATCAAAAAAACGAACCCGTTCTCTCATACTCAACCAACTAATACCAATAAGTGTATTGAATATAGCAATAAAAAAGCTGACTAAACCAATAACAAGTAACGGTTTAGTCAGCTTTTGGTGAGCGAAATGAGCGCCAGATAAGATTTAGGTCGTGACTTGCTCAAGTTTAGGCAGCTTAATCGAGATCAACGTCGTAATCGCGAGAAAGGCAAACGAAACCCATAAACAGGCAGATAACCCTGCTAACTGGAACACCCAACCCGAAAGCACGGTGCCGATTAGGCGTCCCATCGCATTAGCCATGTAATAGAAACCTACATCCAGGGAAACTCCATCTCCTTTGGCATAACTCACGATAAGATAAGAGTGTAGCGATGAGTTAACGGCAAACACCGCGCCAAAAATCAGCAATCCTACAACAATAACCAATTGTGGCTGCCAGCCAATTTGTACTGCATAAGCAATCCCGGCAGTAATCACGGCTAACAACCCAGCCCAAAATAGCGCAGCGCCACCATCTGGTACTCGCCCTTGAGCTTTACCGGTTATCTTTGGTGCCAAACCTTGGACAAAACCATAAGCGATGACCCATAGAGCAAGAAAACCGCCAACCCACAAATGCTGCCAACCAAATGTTGTACCTAAGTAGATAGGTAGAGCGATAACAAACCACACATCCCGAGCACCAAATAAAAACATGCGTGCCGCAGACAGGATGTTGATCGATTCAGACTTAGAGAATATCTGGCTGAACTTGGGCTTAACCTTCGCTTTCCCCATATCACTCTCTAGCCCAAGTAGGCTTCCCACCAACACAAGAGACAATACGCCAGCCATCAGTAAAACTGCCGCTTTAAAGCCCACCAGCGACAGCAATAAACCGCCAACAAAGAAACCAACACCTTTGAGCGCATTTTTTGAGCCCGTTAGAATTGCGATCCATTTATAAAGCGCGCCTTGCTGATCATCTGGCACTAAAGTCTTGATCGAACTCTTCGCACTCATCTTGTTCAAGTCTTTAGCGATTCCCGACATTGCTTGGGCTAACATAACCCAAGGAATCGTTAGCCAAGCATTGGGAACGGCCAGCATGGCAAGCGCTGCTATCTGCATACCCAAACCAATATTCATGGTTTTGTTTAGCCCTAGTCTCGCCCCAAGCCAACCACCGATTAAGTTCGTGACAACGCCAAAAAATTCGTAAAACAGGAAAAGTGATGCAATCTCTAGCGTGCTGTAACCCAAATCATGAAAGTACAGCACCACCAGCATGCGCAAAGCGCCATCGGTAACGGTAAAGTTCCAATAATTAAAGGTCACCAACATATATTGACGAACACTTTTGCTCAAATTGGCAAACATAAACCACCTTATGTGAACAGCAATTAGAGCTTTTGGACACCTGTGATCCAAAAGCTCATTTCGGTCTCATTAACCTTGAGCGATTCGCTCAATATAGTCGACTTGAACAGACTTAGTGAACGCCCCTGGGCGCAGCGCCTGGACTTGTGAAATGATCTCCGTTAATGCCCAGTCACGCTCAAGCAACAGATGTGCTGCCAACAAACCAGTACGACCGGAACCACCCATACAATGCATCGCCACTTTGCCACCTTGTTCCACGATATCGTGTAAGGTTGGCGCTACCGCCGCCCATTTAGCAGCAAACTTCTCATCTGGAGCGCAATCGTCTTCAATCTCGATCTGAAACCACTCCATCCCTAACTCTTGAGTTAGCGAACCCAATTGCGAGACATTTTTTTCGGCCAACTCATAATCATCTAATGCCGTAACAATCGCTTGAACACCTTGCTGTTTGAGCTGCTCTAAACTCTCATAGAGAGAAGCATCTTTGGTACCTGGGCAAGGAGTTAAAATCAGTGCCCCTTGCTCAACATCAAGTTGCCATGTTGGATGTGTCATCGTCATTCTCCTTACACCAAACCGACTTTACGAACCAACTCAGCGGTACGTGTTGCGTAGCCCATTTCATTGTCGTACCAAGCATAGATTTTTACCATGCGAGAGCCGACAACCATCGTTGATAACGCATCAACAATCGTCGAACGCTGATCCCCTTTGTAATCAATCGATACCAGCGGACGTTCTTCAAAACCTAGAATCCCTTTTAACTCGCCTTGCGACGCTTCTTTCAATAATGCGTTCACTTCTTCTGCTGTGGTATCACGCTTTACATCAAAGATAATGTCAGTCAATGAAGCATTCGCCAGTGGTACACGAACCGCGTGACCATTAATTTTTCCTGCAAGATCGGGGAAGATTTCAACAATGGCCGTCGCGGACCCTGTCGTCGTTGGGATTAAACTCATGCCACAAGCGCGAGCACGACGTAGGTCTTTATGCGGAGCGTCAAGAATGGTTTGAGTATTGGTCAAATCATGAATCGTCGTAAAAGAAGACTGTTCAATACCAAGCTTCTCATGAATGACCTTAACCACAGGTGCGATACAGTTAGTCGTACAAGATGCCGCCGTTACGATACGGTGTACATCTGGGTTAAATATCTCATCATTTACCCCTACGACGATGTTTGCAATTCCCTCTTCTTTCACCGGAGCAGAAACAACCACACGTTTAACGCCTTGCGCTAGATACTTATTAAGGAACTCCGTTTTACGATGCACACCAGTCGCCTCAATCACGACATCGCAACCCGACCAATCAACGGCATCAATCTCTTTTTCACGTGTTGTTTTAATACGTTGACCAGCAATGATCATCTCATCACCTTCAGCTGCAACCGCATGATTCCAACGACCTTGGACAGAATCAAACTCTAGTAAGTGAGCAAGTGTATGGCAGTCACCGGCAACATCATTAATTAAAACAAACTCTAGCTCTGGCCAATCAAATGCCGCGCGGAGTGCAAGGCGACCAATACGGCCAAAACCGTTAATCCCTACTTTAATCGTCATAATTGTCTCTCTTTCTACATTATTGGCAGCAAACAGGACGAGCCTGTATCGCATGAAGTCTTTCAATATCTTGCTGATACTCTGTTTTTAAGCAGTTTGAAGCGACAAGATCATCAATCAATTTGTTCATCCACCCAGGAAGCGAAGGAGAGCGGCGATAGAACACCCATTGACCTTGGCGAACATCTACGAGAATGCCACTCGAACGAAGCTGAGCTAAATGGCGAGAAATTTTTGGTTGGCTTTCATCAAGAGCCTGCGTCAACTCGCCGACACATAAACACTCTTCACGCATGATAAGCATCAGACAACGCACGCGAGTCTCATCGGAAAGCAACTTGAAAAATTGATGAGGTAACATAACTCAACATTCCTATATATGGATATGCGTATATGTTTATTTATTTTTGACCATTGATCAAGCACTGATTATGCTTTGTCATAAAAGATTCATGTTAAACAGGGGAAAATAAGGGGGGTCAGTTAAGTTTGTGGATCGACTCACTCCAACGCTGAGCTTCAGAGAGTTTTGTCATCACTTCATCCATCGGGATATTGAGTAGCTCACAGGCATGCTGCATGCCATTCCAGTCCCCTTTCTCATAGCACTCTTCAATCGTGAGTAAAATCCCGTAGGGACCTTGGCGCTCCAACAACGCGAGTTTTATCGCTTGATTCAGTGGCAATTGCTCAAGCAAGGTTTCAATAGAGAGGTCAAACATGGCATCAATTATCGAGAATAACCCGATTAAAAAGGCCTGTTCTTTATGTTTCTGTAGAGGATTGTGGGAAGACATCAAAGAGCAAAATTGCGCGCGTTGCAAAGAGAGGCAGAATAACTCTCGCGGCTTCTTATTTGAAATAAACGATGCGACAGTTAGAGAAACAAACATTCTCAGTCGCTCTTGGCCAAGGTAAATCAACGCCTGTTTAAATGATGAAATCGAGACTTCTAGACGATCAGAAAGACCATTGACAAAGTGAAGCAACTTGTATGACAGCGTGACATCTTTCGCCACAATTCGCTCGACTTTATTAAAGTCGACTTCCGCCTTGCACACTTCCTGAAACAACTCCATTGCCACAATCTGCTCAGGGCTCACATAACGTTGCTGCACCATTTCAGGTTTGCTAAAGAAAAAACCTTGGAAAAAGTGAAAACCTGCCGAGCGAGTTTTCTTAAACTCCTCTTCAGTCTCAACTCGTTCAGCTAAGTACTTGCGCTTGCTGCCATCTGCGACACGCTGACGAACAAACTGGCACGCCTTATCCAATCCCATCGCGCTAATATCAATTTTAACGATGTGAACCAAAGGCAAAAAGCGCTCCCACTCCGCGCTATAGACAAAGTCATCTAATGCGATCAAATAACCATGACGCTTAATATCCCGAATCGCTTCGTACAACTCGTCAGTTGGCTCGCATGTTTCAAGCACTTCGATAACGATTTTTTCTTTTGGCAAGGCCAACGGCAAGCGACGAACTAGACTTTGATATGGGAAGTTTACGAAGCAACGCGAATGGGCAATGACCGGGTTAGTGCCAATGCCCAAAAAGTTTTCCGCAATCAAACGATAGGTGGCGCGATTCGACTCTATATGCGCAGGGTAAGCATTATGCTCCCCATCACGAAACAGCAGTTCATACCCGAGAGTCTGCCTACGAGCATTGAGGATTGGTTGTCTCGCTACATAAGTATTCTTCATTGGCCACTTTTTGCTAGTGATTTACGACTTTGCTGTCGCTAATAATGCCCCACAGCCAACAAACATGGAACCAAATACTTTATTGATCTTACCCATTACATTCTCAGAACGAATAAAACGTCCCATTTGTGATGCTAAGGTCGTGTAACCCAACATCACAATTGCGTCAATCACCACAGTTGTCACCCCTAAAATCACAAACTGGATCAGTTGCGGTTGGCTTGGATTGATAAATTGAGGGAAAAGTGCCACTAGAAAGACAATCGACTTAGGATTGGTTAAGTTGATAACAATGGCACTACGCATTAACGCAAGCCCAGAACGGTTGTCATCACCACGCTGCATCGACATACTGGTGTTATCACGCCATTTTTGAATACCCAGCCACACCAAATAAGCGGCACCAACCCACTTAATCACAGTAAATGCCATCGCCGACTGGGCGACTAACGCCCCAATACCAGCACCAACCAAAACAATATGGCAAGCTAAACCAATTTGTAGGCCAGCAATCGCCCCCAAGGATTTACGTGTACCATAACTTAAACCATTGCTGATTGAGTTGACGGTTCCTGACCCCGGAGCCAAACTAAAAACAATTGCGGTTACCACATAAGCTAACCAAACATGCAAATCCATGTTGTATTACCTCTCGACTAAACAGCATTAGCCAAACATAATGAAAACTCATCGTAAACCCAAGGTAGTTTAGGTCCACAAAACATGACCACAAACAGCGCAGTCAATCCATGCTCTTATACTCAAGAGACAACCTTTGAGCAAGTCATCAGTAACGAAATTGCTGAGTTCTGGGCTGGTCGTAAACAAGGATATTTGCGCACACCGGACAAGCGGAACCTCTATTGGATCTCACTCACTTCAGAGCAACATACTAGATCAATTGTAGTCGTTAATGGCCGTATTGAATCAAGCTATAAATACCAAGAGCTGTTTTATGACCTGTTCCGTCAGGGATACAACATCTATTCCTATGATCACCGAGGTCAAGGATGCTCTGATCGTCTCGTCAAAAATCACGATATTGGTTATGTCGAAGAGTTTGACGACTACGTAGAAGATCTCGCTCAACTGGTCGAATTATTTGACTTGGGACGATACCAAAAGCGCTTTCTCTTAGGGCACTCTATGGGAGGGAATATTGTCACTCGTTATGTACAAACTCATCCAGAGCACCCTTTTGATGCGATGGCGTTAAGTGCGCCTATGTTTGGTGTTAATGTCGCTTGGTACCTCAAACCCATCGCCCGCTGGATCGGACAGATTTTAACAGCACTGCATGCCGAACCTAATTACGCGCCAGGGCAAGCTCCCTATTACTCAAAGCCATTCGAAGGCAATCTGTTGAGCCAAAGCGAAATTCGTTATCAGTGGTTTCGCCGCCTCTATGAAGATAAACCGGAACTGCAAGTTGGTGGTGCCAGTACGCGTTGGGTTTGGCAAGGACTAATCGCCTGCAAGCAGGCAATACTGCTGACCCGCCAAGTGAAAATCCCCCTATTACTTCTTCAAGCGGGCAGTGACAAGATTGTCGCCAATGAGGCGCAAGTGCAGTTTGCCAAGAAACTCGCAAAAACGAATGCCAACTGTCAGTTAAAGGTCATTCATGACGCTAGACATGAGTTATTTTTCGAACAAGACAAGTATCGCAATCAAGCACTGGATATCACTTTAGACTTCTTTTCATCTCACTAAAGTCTTTTAAAAACAACCGTGTTGAGTTGCATAAAAATAAGGAAAGAGAGGCGTGATTTTTTACCCTCTTTTTTCTTCCTCAATTAGAGTAAAATATCGGCACTCGCAATTCGGCTCTTCGCATTGCAGCGTTATGTTCACATGAGGGCTATATGACCACACTACGCAAAGACACCCCATTCCAACTTGTTGCTTCTGATCTTGATGGTACGCTTTTAGCACCAGACCATAAACTCAGTGCTTACTCTAAGCAAACACTAAAAGATCTGCATGAAAAGGGCTTCACATTTATCTTTGCCACTGGTCGCCACCACGTTGACGTCGCAGGCATTCGCGAACATGTGGGTATTCCAGCCTATATGGTGACATCTAATGGCGCCCGTGTTCATGACCAACACAATAAGTTGATGTACAGCAATAACGTGCCGATGGATCTCGTCAAGCAAGTGATCGACACCATCAAAGTCGATCCTGATATCTTCATTCATCTATACCGTAACGATGATTGGATGCTCGACCGTGAAGATGACTTCTTGCGTAACTACCACGAAGAGTCTGGCTTTAGCTACACGCTATATGATGTAAACAACCCACCGGTTGATGGCGTGGCAAAACTGTTCTTTACGCACCCTTCTCAAGATCATGAATACTTGGTGAAGTTTGAAGAAGAGCTCAACGACAAGTTTGGTGACCAGCTGAACATTGCATTCTCAACCCCATGGTGTTTAGAAGTGATGGCTGCTGATGTATCGAAAGGGGATGCTCTGAAAGTCATCGCTGAGTCGTTGGATCTGAAATTGGAAAACTGTATTGCATTTGGCGATGGCATGAACGATGTCGAAATGCTGCAAATGGCTGGTCGTGGACTGGTGATGGCGACTTCTCACCAACGCGTGAAAGACGCCTTACCTAATAATGAAGTAATTGGCAGTAATGCAGATGATGCCGTTGCCCACTACTTGCAAGATCATTTGTTATAAAGAGCGACCGCAAACATAAGGCAGCATTGGCTGCCTTTATTGACGGGCAGGCAGATGTTCTTTGGTCAAAATCGCCTGCCACTCCTCTTCTGATACGGGCATCACCGATAGGCGGTTGCCGCGTTTTACCAACGCAAAATTCTCCAGTTCTGGCATCGCTTTCAGCACAGACAAGGGAATAACTCTTTCCGTCTTACGTACAAACTCGATATCAACCATAAACCAGCGTGGATTCTCAACGCTCGATTTAGCGTCGTAGTAATCACTTTCGATATCAAAAGCAAAATGGTCTGGATAGGCCGCTTTCACCACCTTTGCAATCCCAGCAACGCCAATATTCTTGCAAGAGGAGTGGTAAATCAGCACCCAATCGCCTTCTTTCACCTCATCACGCAACATGTTCCTAGCTTGATAATTGCGTACTCCTTCCCAGCAGGCGACCTTTTGTGTCCGCAATGTGTCAATAGAGAAGGTGTCAGGTTCTGTTTTGAACAACCAATATGCCATAATGTCCTCAATATCAGTTCGGATAAGGAAGATATAGCATGAAGGCACTCAGAAACCCAGCGATGCTGGTCAGCCTTTTCGCTTTGCAGGCTTGCTCCACCATCGATTTTTGGCCAGACGATCAAACAGAGCAAGCAAAGCAGCCTCTGGCGAATTTAGAGCAACCTAACACCATAAAACCACTGCCCTTTGTCTTACGTGGCGAGGTTATCCTTGGTCATGAAGCACAATCTATCCAACCTTGTGGCAGTGAATTGCAATACTGGCTATCCATTGACAATGATAAGTTGCAGCAAGCGATGCACCTGACCCACACCCCTTATCAACCTATGTATGGTGAAATGGTTGGTCATTTAGAGACATCGAGTCAGGAAGGCTTTGATGGTGATTACAACGCTCGCTTCGTGGTCTCGCAAATTAATATGCTCAGTGCTGAGAATCCGAATCGCTGTGACCGCCCAATCCGTCCCACTCAAGCATTTGGCAATGAGCCGTTTTGGTCTTTGAGCGTGGAAAGTGAGCAACTGACCTTTCAACCTATGGGTGGTCAAAAACAAATTATGCCGATCATCACCAAACGCATCGAGTCTGACCGTCAACGATACGACTTCAGCAACGGACAACTTGAACTGAATCAGCGTAGTTGTTCAGATGGTATGAGTGATAGCCTATACAGTTGGACTTCCACGCTAAAAATGTCAGGCAAGACCTACCAAGGGTGCGCCACGCTCAGCAATGCTGATAGCAGCTTAGACTGGATAGGACAATATCAAGCGACTTCAACCCAAAGCAGTGGCTTTGAAATCGTGCTCGATATGCAAAGTGACCACGGGGCGACCACGACCTACCGTTACCTTGATGGCAGTGGTGATCTCGTTGAACGTGGTTATTGGCAGCAATTATCGCCAAATCAAGTTCAAGTTGTGATGACACACCACCAGCAGCAACCTCTGCTTTCTGAACGCCTTTTTACTCGTGATGGTGACCAACTAACGGCGAGCAAAGAGAAAGTCGGTGATGTTGTCTACCCAATCGCAGATGGCGGGTTAGTGCTGTATAAAAACGAAAGTCACTCACAAGAAAACCGTGCTCAGATCCGCGAAGACGCGGTTCCATCATCAGCCGCTTTTAACCCCAAAGTCGACCGTGCGCTGCGTGAATACTTTAAACAAGACAATATTGATGCAGCGGGCAGCCGTTATCGTTGGCTAACTTACGATCTCAACGGAGATGGTCAACAAGAACTGCTGGTTCAGTTGGATTGGTGCGGTTCCGGTGGTTGCACTTTACTGATATTTGAAAATCAGCAGCAAAAATGGCGCTTCAATAGCCGCATCACGTTAGTAAATACACCGCTCAATCTAGGGCAAAAATCTAATCAGGGTTGGCAAGATTTGGTGCTCTTTGTACGCGGTGGAGGGGCGATTCCTAACCAGCACGTGCTGCGTTTCAATAATGGACGTTACCCTCTCAACCCAAGTGTTGCACCGACCGCTAACTTTGATGACTTAAGTCCAGTTCAGCTATTCAGTGATGGCTTGACACCTCATCAAGAAGGGGTACAGCTTTAATGTCTAACATCACGGGCTGCCATGGCTGCGGCCTTCACCATCAATGCGTTTGTCATCTGGTGCCTCATATTGAGGTGCCAGTACATATTGCTCTGCTAATGCATGAGAATGAGGTAACCAGAGAGACCAATACTGGCCAGTGGCTGTTAAAGGCGCTTCCCTCAACAAGCAAACACATTTGGCAGCGCCGATCTCCCTGCCCTGAACTGATCAAACTGATCGAAAGTGATCACTATCAGCCATATTTGCTGTACCCGAGCGACAACAGCGTCTCACTCTCTGAAGTCACGAATATGTCGGCACAACAACAGAAAGTTCCGTTGCTAATTATTCTTGATGGTACCTGGCAAGAAGCCGCAAAAATGCTAAGAAAAAGTGGATGGTTGGCGGCGCTGCCCGGTGTGCATCTCACACCAAGTCAACCGTCAGCGTACCAGCTAAGACGCAACCAGCAGCAAGGACATCTGTGTACTTTTGAGGTGGGGGCTGAAGTGATTAAAGAGCTTGGCTTTACTCACCAAGCTCAGCAACTCGAGGATTTTTTCCAACAATATATACCGATATTTAAGGCAGACAAAAGCGGTCATGCTTTAAAGCATCAGTAACGACTCAAGCGTATTAATTTCAATATCTGGTAGAACGCGGCTATGTTTCGCCTTGCGGATGCACACACCTTGATCGTTGTACCAACAGGCTTGAAAGCCATTCTGTTTCGCACCCAACACATCGGTTTTAAGATGGTCACCAACGTGCAGAATGGCGCCACTTTTGACTGACAAATATTGCTGAGCCTTAGCGAACATATCGGTATGAGGCTTCGCATACCCGTCACGGCCAGCCCGTAAAATCAGAGAAAAGTAATCGCTTAGGCCAATTCGTTCGACATCCACATTACCATTAGTGATCGCCACCAGCGGGTACTTTTCCGCCAACTCTGCCATCACCTTATGTGTCATATCAGGCACCGTAAAATCACTCCGAAGACGAAAGACGACAGCAAGAAGATCATCCGCTGCTTGCTCTGCTTGTGGTTCAGAGTAGCCTAATGCCATTAAACCTAACTTCGTGGTGCGATGACGCCATAATGTCACATCGCTATGTAGCCAAGTATCCTGTTTGCCTAAATCGAGTTTTAGTTTTAACCACCAAGCTTCATCACGCGTTGCGGCAATAGGGTGTTGTTGATGCAACCAAGCATTCGCTTCACGAGTCAACCGAGCGATAACCGGACGGTTGTCATAAAGCGTGTCATCCAAATCAAAGCTCATCGCCTGAATGGGTTGTAACTGCCGATAGTATTTCATCACTTCACCCTACATCGTTATTTCTTTTTCGCTCTTGGATGCGCTTGGTCATAAACTTGCGCTAAATGTTGGAAATCTAAATGGGTATAGATTTGTGTGGTTGAGATATTTTCATGCCCTAGTAACTCCTGCACCGCACGCAGGTTATTACTCGACTCAAGCATATGCGTAGCAAAAGAGTGACGCAGTTTATGTGGGCTAATATGGCTTGCTACCGCTTGTTTTTGCCCCCATTCTGCCATGCGTTTTTGCACATTTCGGTGAGAGATGCGCACACCAAGTTTAGAAACAAACAGCGCTTTTTCATCTGGCTTTGCTAATGTTGAACGCACTTTAAGCCAGTTCCCTACCCACTCTTTCGCAAGACCAGAGAAAGGCACTTTACGCTCTTTGTCACCCTTACCGACCACGCGTAGCTCCCCACTGAATAGGCTAACATCTTTGACATTAACACTAACCATTTCGGCCAAACGTAAACCCGCGCCATACATCAGTTCCATCATTGCTCGGTCGCGAATAGAGAGCGGATCATCATCGGTTACTTCAAGTAACTGCCCCACTTCATCGACATCAAGGTTTTTCGGCAACGGGCGCTTTTTACGAGGCGCAGAGACCCCTTTCGCTGGGTTGGCCGTTAGCTCACCACGTAAGATTAAAAAATCAAAGAAACTACGCAAAGATGACAAACGAGTCGCAAGGCTGCTCGGCTTCATGCCTTCCCGCATCCCTTTACTTGCCAATTGTCTTACCCAAGCCGCATCAACTTGAGTCCAATCTTTTAATCCCATGCTTAGCAAGTGCTGAGCCATGGTTTCTAGTTGTTGTTTATAATTACGCTGGGTATGCAGACTAAGCCCTTTTTCGCTTCTAAGATACTCATAGAAACGCTCCAAGGGCTTTTGTAAGCCGTTAGGCAGAGGTTGTACTGATTCGCTCATTGGTGTCCATTTGCCATGGTAGAGTCGCTATCAAGTGTGACAGGACCAAAGCCAAGTGGCGTAAAAACAGGGTATCCATATGGGGTTGAAAGTGACCTCCATCTTCACTTGAGAAAGCGATGAGTCCTTGTGCTTTACCTTTTACTAATGGTAGCACAACGTAGGACCCAAGCTCTGGTGAGCGATTAAGTTCGCCAAACAACAGCTCGCGATCAGCTTGACGTATACGACCTAAATAAGCCGACTTTCCATTTAAGTTGTTGGTTGCGAAACGTTGATAGTGCTCAAAAGTAATTTGATAATGTTTTGATGGCGCATCAAACAAACGCACGTAGGCCAGCAATCCAAGCGCTTTCGCTTTACTCTCTATCGCTTTGATCGCCTCTAATAGCGAATCACATTTTAAGATCTGCTCTTGCAGCCCCATAAACTCATGGAAGGTTTTGTCATTGTTCGCTGCCAATGACATCAATGAGGTAATGTCCTCTTCAAGCTCTTCAATACGTTGACGCTGGCGATTTAGCTGCACATGAACTAGTGATACCGCGCCTTGCTCTTGGGTAGGTAAGGCAAGGCGATCAACTAATTCTCGACGATGGATAAAAAAATCGGGATTATCACGCAGATACTCTGCTACCACTTCCGCAGTTAATGCATCCGCTTCAATCTGAGACACAAAAATTCCTTAATTAACAGTTCATCTGACCATCATAGACATGGGTTGCAGGCCCTGTCATATAGAGCGGTTTACCGAGACCTTGCCAACGAATCTTCAGTTCACCTCCAGGTAAGCGAACACTCACATGCTCGTCCAAAAGCCCCTGAAGGATACCAACTGCAACCGCTCCACATGCACCACTGCCACATGCTTGAGTTTCTCCCGCGCCTCGTTCATAGACACGAAGATTGATTTCATTGCGCGTAACCACCTGCATAAAGCCAGCATTGACTCGCTCAGGGAAACGCTCATGTGATTCTAACATCGGCCCCAAGGTTTCAACATCGGCAGTCTTAACGTCATCAACCACAGTGACAACATGGGGATTACCCATGCTGACCGCACCACAGAACAACGTCTTATCTTCAGCACGCATAATGTAGGTCTTTTCCATTTGCTTCGCTTTAAATGGAATTTTACTTGGCTCGAATTCAGGTACGCCCATGTTCACGGTAACTTGGTCATCTTCTTCGATGTTGAGAACCATCTTACCTTTTTTCGTACTCACACTAATGCTGTACTTATTGGTTAACCCTTTCATCCGCACAAAACGTGCAAAGCAGCGCGCACCGTTACCACACTGCTCCACTTCGCTGCCGTCAGCATTAAAAATGCGATAGTGGAAGTCCGTTTCAGGATCATACGGTGCTTCCACCACTAATAATTGATCAAAACCTACGCCTGTATGTCGATCCGCCATACGACGAATCAACTCAGGAGAGAAAAAAATGTTTTGGGTAATACAGTCGACCACCATAAAGTCGTTACCCAAACCATGCATTTTAGAAAAATGGAAATGCATACAGTTTAAATTACTCCGGTAATACGCTTTCAAGCTCCCACAAGCTTGTTAGTTCTTCACGCTTACGAACCAAATGTGCACGATTGCCATCAATCATCACTTCTGCTGCTCGAGCTCGCGTATTGTAGTTCGAGGCCATTACGAACCCATAAGCTCCTGCAGAACGCACTGCCAACAAATCATTGGCAGCCAATACGAGCGCGCGATCTTTGCCTAAGAAGTCACTGGTTTCGCAAATCGCACCCACTACGTCGTATGTTGTCGCTTCTCCCTCACGCGGTTGAACAGGCACGATATCTTGCCAAGCTTGATAAAGAGCAGGACGCATCAGATCATTCATGGCTGCATCGACAATAGCAAAGTTTTTATGCTCGGTATGTTTCAAGAATTCGACCTTGGTCAACAACACGCCCGCGTTAGCAACAATGGCACGCCCCGGCTCAAAGATAAGCTCAAGGTCTCGGTGATTTTCCAAGCGCGCGAGTAGCGCTTTCGCGTACTCCGAGGGCTGAGGAGGTAACTCATCACGATAAATTACCCCTAAACCACCTCCAACATCTAAGTGGCGAATATTGATCCCTTGCGCTTTAAGTTCATCAACCAATGCGAGCAAACGATCGGTTGCATCAATAAATGGATCGATATCGGTTAGCTGAGACCCGATGTGGCAATCGATGCCTTTAACATCAAGGTTTGGCAAGCTGTGTGCGAGTTGGTAAACGACTGGAGCGCGGTCAAAGGCGATACCAAACTTGTTGTCACGCAGCCCAGTAGAAATATAAGGATGAGTATGGGCATCGACATCGGGATTAATCCGCAGTGAAACTGGCGCGATGACGCCCATGTCACAGGCCACCTTGTTCAAACGTTCCAGTTCAGGTTCAGATTCGACGTTGAAGCACTTAATCCCAACTTCAAGGGCGCGCTTCATTTCCGCTTCTGTTTTTCCCAGCCCAGAAAATACAACCTTACTCGGATCACCACCTGCGGCAATAACGCGCTCTAACTCACCACCGGAAACAATATCAAAGCCTGAGCCCAATCGAGCCAGCGCATTTAATACACCAATGTTGGAATTGGCTTTTACTGCAAAACAGACCAGATGAGGATGTTCGCCAACCGACTTGTCAAAAGCATGCCAATGACGCTCTATGGTTGCGCGAGAATAAACGTAAAGTGGTGTTCCAAATTGCTCTGCCAAATCAGAGAGTGGAACCTCTTCGGCCCATAGTTGGCCATCATCCTGATAGTTGAAGTAATCCAATGTGTTTTCCCTTTATTTCTGGTTGTGTCTACCCAAGAGACTTATCGATGCTTGGGTATATCGCCTAGCATCATGCCGACTGCGATATTATTGTGGTTGCTCGTTCTGCTGGGCATCATCCGGCATATAGAGTGGCCCTGTTTGACCACAGCCCGCTAATCCCAATAGTGAGATAACAAACAGCGCTAAGATTGATTTTTTCATTGGTCTAACCGTGATTATTCTTTCAATGCCCCCTATAATCGCACCACACTCAGGAAAAGCAATAGGATAGACAAGATGAACGAGACAGAATTTCATCAACTTGCCGATGAGCAAATGCAATTCATCGAAGAAATGATTGATGATTCAGGCGCGGATATCGACTACGAGACTTCAGGCAATGTCATGACGTTGGAATTTGAAGACCGTAGCCAAATCATTATCAACCGCCAAGAGCCGATGAAAGAAATTTGGCTTGCTTCTCGTTCTGGCGGGTTTCACTTCGCTTATGTAGAGCAAAAGTGGATTTGCTCAAAGACCGGTATCGAACTGATTTCGATGGTAAAACAAGAATGCCAAAAACACGCTGGTGAAGAGATAGACTGGGTGTAGTCGAAGTAGCACGATTAGACGAAAAAAAGAGCACGTACGTGCTCTTTTTTGTTACTAGGCATTAACGGCGCGGTTAGGCTTTGTGTAGGTTGCTCCGTCATTACGATAAGGGACAATGTATGGCTCACCGCCATCTTCGCAGTAAACAATCTGGTAGTACTGCGGTAAGTTGAAGTTGATAAACTTCGACGCCACCTTATTGTCATCACGTACTGAGGTGTAGAAACTGTTTACGCTGGCAATCATCTCATCTTTACCGCCATTGTATTGATGATAGACCTCAACACGGTTCGCTTCGTCCAATACATAGATATTGAAACCCTTGTCGGTGTCTTCAAAGAAGAACTGCACTAAGCCTTCACTTGCACAGTTATCAACAATTTCTGGTAATTGGTAATCCTGCTCTTGGTCAAGCATCAACAATGGTGAACCATTTAATTTGTTGGTTGAGATACTGCGGTAGAAATCAACCGAGTTCTCCAACATCTGTACCGACACACCACGGCGTTCGAAAAACAAGCCATACATCTGTTGACCCAATCTCAGCGCTTTAAAGCGGCGACGCTTCTCTTGCTCAACTGGCTTAAGACGTAAATCGATACATTCTGCCAGCAATTGGTACACCATATTGCGCATCACACCACGCATATTTTTGCTATAACAGAACACATCAACCGACTCTGGTGGCAACGCATCTTGGTGCATTTTACCGAGAACAGTTTTGAGTCCATCCAACATCGCGGTCTCGCCTTTGAAGTGCAAAGTACGAACTTCGTGCCAAGAATTTCGATAGACTAGATCGACACTACCCACTAAACATTTTTGTTCAGGGCCGTAGCTAAAGATATCAATATTCTTCAGATCAACCTTACTTGATTTCGCGCTTAACTCGGCGGTTGGGTCTTCTTCAAAATTGATGAACATCGCTAACTGGCTAATCTCACACGGACTTGCCAATGCTTGCATACTTGGGCGACGCTTACGCAAAGAGAAGGTGTTTCGCAGATCACTCACCATCTGATAGAACTTATCAATATCAAGATGCGCATCTCGAATCACAGCGTTTAAATGAGTCGACTCCGTGATCAAACCATTAAAAAACGCCCATGCCACCAGCTTACTTAGATATTCGTTATGTTCTAAGAACGGCTGGCCAAGAATACGATGTGGTTGAAGTGGTTGCTTGTACAAGTACCAACCAGATTGATTTGTACGCCCAGGCTGAACCTCAATAAAGCTCAATTCCGGCTCATGTAAATCTGGTGAAATTTGAGGATTGAGCAGCGTCACTTTACCCGGTAGAACCTCAAACGCAGCATACAACTTACGAGCGAGAATACTGATGTCTTGCGGGCTGATCGCCGAAGTAATGTCATTGCGACGCGCAAACTGGATCAAGTTGCGGTAGCTGAGCATCAACGCATCGAGCAGAGAATGATGCACAATACGGACTTGTTCTACTTTCCAGTGACGGCGATTATCTAACTCTTCAATTACCTCAGGTCCCCAGTTCCACTGAGCAACTAGAACACCTAAGACTTCACGACGCCAAGGTACTGACCCAGCTCCCGGCTCTCGGGAAAGCTTTTCATGAGTTTTGAGGTAGAAACAGCGACGAACAAGATCAAGACGAGTGGTATCACCGATCCTTTCTAAGTATCGAGTAACCTTTTCAAGCATTAAGTAGTAAGCGTCCATACCATAGAGGTCTTGCTCGTCGGCAAAGAAACGGCGCTTAGTATCTAAACTCAATAATTGTGCATGTGGGTACTCCCACGAATACGCTTCGAGCAAAATCGCTTTTAATACCGACTTGTAAGGTGAGTCGATACTTTTGTATAGCTGCCACAAGTTCGAGCCAAAGTACTCTTCGGCAGGAATGCGATGCAACTTACCAAAGTCGATCCATGTATTACAGTCGATAGAGCCTCTGTTACATAACTCTTGAACGTATTCGTCGTAGCACTCTTCCATTTCCGGCGGCACAATTTGCCACAATAAACGCTGACCTGAAAGGCGCACTGCACTGCGATAAAACTCATCCAACAACAGCATGTGTTGCGAAGAACCACAGTTATCGCCCGTCATCTCCTCCGAACGATTCGATTTGAAGCGATCCGCATCCATAATAAAGAAGTTTGCTTCAACGCCTTGGCTCTGAGCCCAATCGGTAATTAGCAAACACTTATTATTCAGTTTTTCTCGCTCCTCATGCCCCATCAACGGAGAGACACATACCCAGATATCGAGATCACTAGAGGTACTCTGACCAATCGAAGAGGTACTGCCCATGGTGTACAGAGCAAGGATGTCAGGGGTAGATTTCGAGGTAAGCGGTAAGCCAATGGTTAGCTCGGTATCCTCGATAAACTGCTGTTGCTCGGCGTTCAACTCAAAACCAAAAATTCCATAAGGTACTTGCGCGTCAAAATAGCCGGGAAAAACAGGATGGTTGTAGTGCAGCAATGCAGGGATAAGATGGAATACTCGCTGAGCTTGCAGATCCATAAGTGCCAGCGCGCGTTCAATGCGCTGCTGGTTCAAACTATCTAGTCGTTGAATTAACTTCTCAGTGTAAGCCTGCAAGGGAGATTCCTTGGTTATTTTCTATTATACGCCTTGCTCAATAAACAGCCTAAAGCGCCAACAAAACGTGATCAATCTATCATTTTTATTTGGATTGGTAAAGATTTGTACGATCGAATCTACATTGTTTTGTGTTTCAACGTCTTGTGAGTTTGCTCCCCTTAGTTTGGTATGTAACTGCTTTTTCTAATAACAACCTAGCTTACAAACGGGACTTTTATCACAATATTTTGCCCAATTAATGTTAACTCGAGTCCATTTATCCATTCAATGCATTGATCAGTAAATTTTTCGCCCTCTCAGTGGTAGGATTAGACTATCTACCATTCAATTTATATAGGCGAATATGACAAATACGGCCCCAATTCGAATTGCAACGCGCAAAAGTCCTCTTGCGCTATGGCAGGCGCATTACGTGAAGGATGCTCTTCAAGCAGCCCACCCAGGTCTAGAAGTCGAACTTGTCACTATGGTGACGAAAGGTGACATCATTTTGGATACGCCTTTAGCGAAAGTGGGTGGTAAAGGTCTGTTCGTTAAAGAGCTCGAAGTTGCGATGCTTGAAGGTCGTGCCGATCTTGCCGTGCATTCAATGAAAGATGTGCCAGTCGATTTCCCTGAGGGGCTAGGATTGGTAACGATTTGTGAACGCGAAGACCCACGAGACGCATTTGTTTCAAACACCTATAAAAACGTCGATGAACTGCCAGAAGGTGCTGTCGTAGGTACGTGTAGCCTACGTCGTCAATGTCAGTTAAAAGAATACCGACCTGACTTAGTGATTAAAGAACTGCGCGGTAATGTCGGCACTCGCCTAGGAAAGTTGGATGCTGGCGAATATGACGCAATTGTTCTTGCCGCGGCAGGTCTGAAACGCCTAAAACTAGAAGAGCGTATCGCAAGCTTTATCGAACCAGAGCAATCGCTGCCAGCGGTTGGACAAGGTGCGGTAGGCATTGAATGTCGCTTGGATGATGAGCGCTTAATTCAGCTCCTTGAACCACTAAACCACGCCGACACCGCTGACCGTGTTAAGTGCGAACGCGCAATGAACCTTACCCTAGAAGGTGGATGTCAGGTTCCAATCGGCAGCTACTCTCTTCTTGATGGTGACGAACTGTGGCTGCGTGCACTCGTGGGTGAGCCTGATGGAAGCGAGATTGTACGCGGTGAAATTCGTGGACCTCGAGCACAAGCTGAAGCTATGGGTATCAAGTTGGCCCATCAACTACTGGATGCTGGTGCACGCGAAATCCTCACTAAGCTGTACACAGAACACGAGTAGCCTTTATGGCAGTGTTAGTTACGCGGCCAGGTAAACAGGGGATTTCGCTTTGTCACCAACTTGCTGAGCACGGGATCAAAGCAGTTCATCATCCACTGATTACCATTCAAGCTGGGGAGCAACTCTCCAGCTTACTGCACCAACTCCCGTTGGCGGACATTGTTATCGCTGTCAGCCAACACACCGTGGAATTTGCCCATCAAGCTCTCACTCAAACACAGCTAAAATGGCCAATTACCGCCACCTACCTTGCCGTCGGTCAAAAATCCGCGCAGTTTTTAAGCAAATCTATTCAGCAGAAAGTACACTACCCAGAGATAAGTGATAGTGAAAACTTACTGAATCTTCCTCAGCTACAAAATGTGTTTGGTAAGCGAATCCTTATTTTAAGAGGTAATGGGGGACGTGAGCTTATATTTGACACCTTGAGTGAAAGAGGCGCGAAAGTGGAATACTGTGAGGTTTATAAGCGTGAAAATCTCGCTTTCCACTCAGAAATCACGGTACCTTTCTGGCAAGATAGCCAGATTGATCAACTTATTATCACTAGCTCGGGACAACTTAGTTTCTTCATTGAGCAAATCGCACCACAATATAGAAATTGGATTTTCCAGTTGGTGCTTTATGTACCGAGCGAACGCATAGCGATTGAAGCGCGACGCGTTGGCTTCCATACCGTCGTCAATACAGGAAGTGCTTCAAATAAAGATTTATTGGCATCTCTCTGGCCAAGGAAACAGGACGAAAACAATGACAAGTAAAAAGAATAACGATCAGGTTGAATCAGAGAACAAAACCGAACAAGCTCCAGAGCAAAGTGTCGACACTACCTCTCCAACTGAAACAGAATCCACACAAACGGCAGCGAGTGAAGAACCAACTGCTGAGCAGACACCACCAACGCCCCCTCAAGCAGAAGAAAAACATGGCAAACGCGGCGTTAAGTTAGGGGCAATTGCGATAGTTATCTCCATTGTCTTTGGTGGTGGTTTGACATACTTAATGCAGCAAAAAGACGCAGAGTATCAAGCCAAAATTGATGCGCTTACTGCCCAACTAGAGCAAACCAAATCGTCTCTCACTAGCGAAGTCAAAGCAACTGAACAAGCCACCATCGCGAAGGCAACAGAAATTACCCATCGCGCTGAAACGGTTCTTACCCAACAGCAAAAGAGTATCGAAAGTTTGCAAGTTGCCGTCGCGGATGTAAAAGGCCGTCGCCCTAACGACTGGCTGCTTGCCGAAGCGGACTACTTGGTAAAACTCGCTGGACGTAAATTGTTCTTAGAACATGACGCAGAAAGTGCCACCCTGCTAATGGAAAGTGCCGATCAGCGTATTGCGGCACTGAATGACCCAAGCCTAGTACCACTTCGCAAGTCGATGGCCAATGACATTACTAAGCTCAAATCTATTCCTCTTATCGATCGAGACGGCTTAGTTCTGCGCCTCACTGCTCTACAGCAACAAGTTGATCAACTGCCGCTGGCTAATGCCGTCCTTCCAGAAGAGAAAGCTCAACAGCCAGAGAAAGTTTCACAAGATATCAATGACTGGCAGCAGAACCTAAAGACGTCACTTAAGGATTTCTCAGAGAACTTTATTACTTTCCGCTCTCGCGACGGGAACGTCATACCATTGCTGTCTCCACAACAGCATTTTTACCTCAGAGAGAACATGAAGGCGAAGCTCGAAACTGCAATCAAGGCGGTCTACGTAGAGCAACAAGAGATTTATCAAACTGCCCTTTCAACAGCGGAGCAATGGTCGCAATCTTTCTACGATCAAGAAAGCAACCAAGTGAAAGAGTTTAATAAAGCATTAGAGTTACTCGCTAAACAAACGGTGCAAGTGGAATACCCAGTAAAACTCGAAACTCAACAACGCCTAACGGACGTTATTCGAGAGCGTCTACGTCGTGAGGTAACCACACTAGTGACGGAGGAAAAATAATGTTTCGACTGATTTTTCTCTTTATCGTCCTAGGGGCTGGTTTATATGCGGGGAGCCAATACTCCGGCCAGCAAGGTTATGTACTGATCTCCATCGCCAATCAAACGATTGAAATGAGCGTGACAACACTGGTGATCTTTGTGATTGCTGCCCTAGCAGCACTGTTTGCGCTCGAATATGTGATTAAGAAAATCTTCTACGCCAGTTCTGCCACGTGGAACTACTTCAGCGTTCGCAAACTTCGTCGCTCGCGTCGCTATACCAATGAAGGCATCATTAAGCTTCTCGAAGGTGACTTTAAAGACGCCGAGAAGAAAGTGACGCGTTGGGCCAATCACCACGATATGCCATTACTATGTTACTTAGTGGCTTCAGAAGCAGCTCAGGGCCAAGGCGATAGTGCAAAACGCGATAAATACCTCAAGCTCGCATCAGAGCAAAAAGATTCTCGTCTTGCGGTTGAACTTACCCGAGCAAAGCAACAGTTGCGTGAAACCCGCTTCGACGATGCCTTTGTCACTTTGTCAGATTTAAAAGGCGAGTTCCCGAGCAATGCCATTGTGCTCAACCTGCTCAAGACCGTGTATATGGAGCTGAAACTGTGGGAGCCATTGTTGGAACTTCTGCCTAAGTTGGTGAAAGCGAAGTTGATCACTAAAGAGGAGTCACAACAATTAGAGCAGCATGCTCAATGTGGTTTACTGGCTGAAATTGCTGAACAGAAAGGCAGCGAAGGACTTATCCAACATTGGAATGCTCTTCCACGTAAAACGAAAAGCGATCTTCACTTAGTTGAATGCTTTAGCAAGCAACTTATCGCGCGTAAAGCGGATGACAATGCCTTCACCATTATCAAAGAGACATTGAAGAAACATCCTAATGCCGATCTATACAAGTTACTGCCTGAATTGAACCTGCTCGATAGCCACCCAGCAGTGGTATTCTTAGAAGATACCTTGCGTAAAGATGGTAACAATGCGGAAGCACACAGTGCATTAGCGCAGTTCCATTTACGTAACCAAAAGTGGTCTGAGGCGCAGCAGCACCTAGAAAAAGCCTTGGAGCAACGCTCGAATGTCTCTGATTATGCTTACTTGGCCGATGCTTTGGAAAAGCAAAACTTCAATAAAGCTGCCCATGAGGTTTCAAAAAAAGCCCTCACCTTGGTCAGCCACAAGTAGCTCGTATAAACTCACTCATTGCTAAGCCGACCTATGGTCGGCTTTTTTTATCTAAACAAAGTATTCAGCTTTCGTTCATAGAGAATGACATACTCTATGTAACATAACTCGCTTATGTTACGGATTACTCGAATGAAAAAGATTGCCACAATTCTGATCGCCGCATAACTTATCACTATTCCCTCTCTGGTTCTTGCCACCTCTCTCGAACAAGGTAAACAAAACTACCAAACACTTTGTCTCGCTTGTCATGGCAACTTAGGCCATGGTGATGGTGTTGCCGCCCAAGCTCTTAGTGAACAACCATCAAATATTCACCAGAGTCTCAACTCATGGTTTGAGTCAGAAGCTGAACTGATTGATACCGTTCTCAATGGCAATGAAGAAATGCCAGCTTGGGGCAGCGTCCTAAATGAACAGCAGGTCAAAGAAATCTTTGCCTATATAGAATCTATCAACCAACCGAAATAGCGATCTCATCCCAAGAATGTTCGATTATAAGCTGCAACACCATCATAAATAACACACGTCTAATTTATTGCACCGTGTTTAGATCTAGAATAATGATTATCAGCGCATCAATTGATTCATTATCGATAAGCTAAACATGGAACACGTAAATGGACTTAACACTTGTGATCGGATTATTGGTGATTGTTGTCACCATCATCACACCCATCATTGCATTTTTGGCTTATCAAAAAGCCAGTAAGTTAGAAGCGCAGATCAGGCAACTTAAACTGGATTTGCAAGACTTGCGCAATGGCAGCCTTGACGATCCGCATAGTGAGCGAACTGAGAGTGAGGCAACCAATCCTACTTTAGCTATCTATGAGGCTAATGAGCCTCTCGCTAACCTACCACCAGTGGAAGTCACTGTTAACCACACCGATCAACAAGAGACCAAGTTCGCGACTCAAGCTGACCTAATGGCCAAGCCAATATCACCTTGGTTTGAAAAATGTTTGACGCATATCCGTGACAATTGGTTGGTGTGGATTGGCGGGCTCGCATTAGTCGTTGGGGCAGGATATCTAGTTCAAGTCGTTGGCAGTAACTTCACGTTCTCACCAATAGTAAGAGTGCTCGCAGCGGCGCTGTTTTCCAGCAGCCTAATTTCCCTTGGCGAGGTGACCCATCGTAAGATAAGCGCGATATCGAGTAGCTTTATCAGCCTAAGGGCTGATGCTTATATCCCTGCCGCTCTTTATGCCGCTGGCATGAGTGGGCTCTACGCCACCGTGCTTTTCTCTACTGTGGTGTATCAGTTCTTTACGCCTAGTCTCGCTCTTACTGCTATGGCGTTTCTAGCATTAGTCTGTCTTGCGCTGACACTAAGATTGGGGCCGTTAATGGCTGCACTAGGGCTGTTTGGTGGCTACAGTGCCCCATTCTGGATCGGAGGTGAAAGCCCAAACTATGTATTGCTATCTTGCTATATCAACGCTATCACTATTGCAGGTCTACTCACGTATTTGCGCAGCAAGCAAACGTGGTTGCCTCTGGCACTCACGGTAGCCCATTGCGGTTGGTTATTACTGCTGATATTCAACATACCCGATGAAATCCTCACGCTTTGGTATGTCGTTTCTGTTTCACTCAGTACACTGCTACTCGTTTTCATTCCTTATATGGGGCTTGAGCTTAAACTACGCTATCGCCACGCTAACAAGTGGCAATACTCACAACCTATAATTCCAGCAGTCGCTCTCTCTCTCGTCAGCTTGGCTTATCTAGAACAAAATCTATTTCGCGACAATGGAGCTTTCTGGTTTTTCCTCTATCCTATTTTAATATTGGTACTACCAATACTCAGAGGCAACTTAGCACCAAGGCGCTACTACCCAGTCACTGCGCTCGGCATCATTTGTATCGAGTTGGGCGCTATTGCAATCAATAACGTCGCTACCAGTACTCTCTTATGGAGCATAATCGCTTTTTGTAGCGTAATTGCGATGGCAAGGTGTACAGCTCAATATCTACTCGGAGATCGAAGCACTATCGCCTATTGGATGGCGGTAATCACATTGCCTGGCTTGCTAGTGACCAACTTGCTTTACCTAGAACTGCAGCAATTCGCTGCCATTTATTTTTGGGCAGTATTTGCAGTATTCACGAGCGTTGTCGCACTGTTAATTGCGATTAAAACAAAGCGCCTCATTCAAGAGACATCAAGCTCCCTCCATTTGGTCGCTTTAACATTAAGCTACTGTTTCTTAAATAGTGAGTGGCTAGCGATTTCAATCTCACTGCAAATCGTCACTGCAGCATGGCAACATACAAAAAACCGTTACTCTCCAGGCACACTTACCATCAAGATCATGATGGCGACACTGATCGTCTTGGTCAGTGCCGTTCCTTTCATCCCAGAACTGCAGTTCACTCTAATAGGGAGTTGGAGCTCGGTACTCGAAAGTTATGTACCAGCTATAGTCGCACTATGGGTAGCTCGCCAAATGCTCAGTAAGCAACAACTTGAGCTGAGCGAATGGTTAGAAGGTTCAATCTTGCATCTGGTGGTGTTACTTGTCTTTGCCCAAACTAACTATTGGCTACTGGACAGCTTCAATTTTGTTTTCGATATAAACTTCTATTCAATATCACTGTTTATCTCACAAGCGGTTGCTCTATTTGCGGTCTACCAATTCAAGTTAAAACATTCCGTACAGCTGAAACTCTTCTATCGCGGTTATTGTTATCTTTTGCTATCTGTCATAGGAGTGCTGTTCCTCATTCTCAACACGGTTTATCAGCCTCTACTTAATTCCTATGTCACTGGCACCGACCTACCAATAATTAACTGGCTTGCTCCGGGTTGGTTGGCGCCAGCTTTATTGGTGTTGGGTATCAGCTACTACAAGCTCTACACAAGCCCAATCAAGGATCTCTACCTCAACGTATTTGCCGCGGTCGCGTTTGGTTTATGGGTTACATTTTCCATCCGTCAGTTCTGGCAAACTGGCAGTATGATGATCGATCAACCAACCAGCATGGCTGAAATGTTCAGCTACTCAGTTGCTTTGATCATAGCTGGGGCAGCAACAACATATCTTGGGGTGAGAAAAGCTCACAAACTGACTCAGAAGGTGGGATTAATCACCTTGGGTGTGACTGTATGCAAAGTGTTTATCCTTGATACCGCTGCACTGGAAGGAATTTGGCGAGCAATTAGCTTCCTAGGGCTTGGCGGATCACTCATTGCACTAGGATGGCTATTTCAGCGATTACATTACCGTACAGGGCAAGAGAGAAAGGCTGAGTTGAGAACTGAGAATTGAGCGTCGAGAGAGCGGTATACATAAACGCTCAATTGCTCTTTTCTCGAAGAGAAACCGCAAAGATGCTGAACGTTCCCGACTCCCACATCCCGAAATGAGATATCTTAGATATCGAGCGTTCTCATCGATTTTTCGTTTCGCCAGAAACGACAAAAGCCTAGTCGTAAGACTAGGCTTTCTAATAAGTGGCGGAGTGGACGGGACTCGAACCCGCGACCCCCGGCGTGACAGGCCGGTATTCTAACCAACTGAACTACCACTCCGCAGTGGCTTACTCGCTATCAAGCAAGTGTCCATAATGTAAAGCCTGGCGATGTCCTACTCTCACATGGGGAAGCCCCACACTACCATCGGCGCTAATTCGTTTCACTTCTGAGTTCGGCATGGAAATCAGGTGGGTCCAAATCGCTATGGTCGCCAAGCAAAATTCTTTAATCTGGAAAGCTGTTTTGTGTTCTCTACACAATCAAGTTTTGTTCTTTCTTTGAGTCCATCAAAACCCCTTGGGTGTTGTATGGTTAAGCCTCACGGGCAATTAGTATCAGTTAGCTCAATGCCTCGCAGCACTTACACACCTGACCTATCAACGTCGTAGTCTCCGACAACCCTTTAGGATACTTAAAGTATCAGGGAGAACTCATCTCAAGGCTCGCTTCCCGCTTAGATGCTTTCAGCGGTTATCGATTCCGAACTTAGCTACCGGGCAATGCGTCTGGCGACACAACCCGAACACCAGAGGTTCGTCCACTCCGGTCCTCTCGTACTAGGAGCAGCCCCTTTCAATTCTCCAACGCCCACGGCAGATAGGGACCGAACTGTCTCACGACGTTCTAAACCCAGCTCGCGTACCACTTTAAATGGCGAACAGCCATACCCTTGGGACCGACTTCAGCCCCAGGATGTGATGAGCCGACATCGAGGTGCCAAACACCGCCGTCGATATGAACTCTTGGGCGGTATCAGCCTGTTATCCCCGGAGTACCTTTTATCCGTTGAGCGATGGCCCTTCCATACAGAACCACCGGATCACTATGACCTACTTTCGTACCTGCTCGAATTGTCATTCTCGCAGTTAAGCGGGCTTATGCCATTGCACTAACCACACGATGTCCAACCGTGTTTAGCCCACCTTCGTGCTCCTCCGTTACTCTTTGGGAGGAGACCGCCCCAGTCAAACTACCCACCAGGCACTGTCCGTAACCCCGATTAGGGGTCGACGTTAGAACATCAACACTACAAGGGTGGTATTTCAAGGACGGCTCCACACATACTGGCGTACGTGCTTCAAAGCCTCCCACCTATCCTACACATGTAGGGTCAATGTTCAGTGCCAAGCTGTAGTAAAGGTTCACGGGGTCTTTCCGTCTAGCCGCGGGTACACTGCATCTTCACAGCGATTTCAATTTCACTGAGTCTCGGGTGGAGACAGCGTGGCCATCATTACGCCATTCGTGCAGGTCGGAACTTACCCGACAAGGAATTTCGCTACCTTAGGACCGTTATAGTTACGGCCGCCGTTTACCGGGGCTTCGATCAAGAGCTTCGACCTAAGTCTAACCCCATCAATTAACCTTCCGGCACCGGGCAGGCGTCACACCGTATACGTCATCTTACGATTTTGCACAGTGCTGTGTTTTTAATAAACAGTTGCAGCCACCTGGTATCTGCGACTCTCAATAGCTCCATCCGCAAGGGACTTCACCGTCAAGAGCGTACCTTCTCCCGAAGTTACGGTACCATTTTGCCTAGTTCCTTCACCCGAGTTCTCTCAAGCGCCTTGGTATTCTCTACCCGACCACCTGTGTCGGTTTGGGGTACGATTCCTTACAATCTGAAGCTTAGAGGCTTTTCCTGGAAGCATGGCATCAATGACTTCACTACCGTAGTAGCTCGACGTCGTGTCTCAGCCTTAAAAAGAGCCGGATTTACCTAACTCTTAAGCCTACGCACTTGAACCTGGACAACCGTCGCCAGGCCCACCTAGCCTTCTCCGTCCCCCCATCGCAATTGTAAGAAGTACGGGAATATTAACCCGTTTCCCATCGACTACGCCTTTCGGCCTCGCCTTAGGGGTCGACTTACCCTGCCCCGATTAACGTTGGACAGGAACCCTTGGTCTTCCGGCGAGGAGGTTTTTCACCCCCTTTATCGTTACTCATGTCAGCATTCGCACTTCTGATACCTCCAGCATGCTTTACAACACACCTTCAACGGCTTACAGAACGCTCCCCTACCCAATAACTAAAAGTTATTGCCGCAGCTTCGGTTTATAGCTTAGCCCCGTTACATCTTCCGCGCAGGCCGACTCGACTAGTGAGCTATTACGCTTTCTTTAAATGATGGCTGCTTCTAAGCCAACATCCTAGCTGTCTAAGCCTTCCCACATCGTTTCCCACTTAGCTATAATTTGGGACCTTAGCTGGCGGTCTGGGTTGTTTCCCTCTCCACGACGGACGTTAGCACCCGCCGTGTGTCTCCCGGATAGTACTTACTGGTATTCGGAGTTTGCAAAGGGTTGGTAAGTCGGGATGACCCCCTAGCCTTAACAGTGCTCTACCCCCAGTAGTATTCGTCCGAGGCGCTACCTAAATAGCTTTCGGGGAGAACCAGCTATCTCCAGGTTTGATTGGCCTTTCACCCCTAGCCACAAGTCATCCGCTAATTTTTCAACATTAGTCGGTTCGGTCCTCCAGTTGATGTTACTCAACCTTCAACCTGCCCATGGCTAGATCACCTGGTTTCGGGTCTATATCCAGAGACTGAACGCCCAGTTAAGACTCGGTTTCCCTACGGCTCCCCTAGATGGTTAACCTTGCCACTGAATATAAGTCGCTGACCCATTATACAAAAGGTACGCAGTCACAGGACAAAGCCTGCTCCTACTGCTTGTACGTACACGGTTTCAGGTTCTATTTCACTCCCCTCACAGGGGTTCTTTTCGCCTTTCCCTCACGGTACTGGTTCACTATCGGTCAGTCAGTAGTATTTAGCCTTGGAGGATGGTCCCCCCATATTCAGACAGGATAACACGTGTCCCGCCCTACTCGATTTCACTGAACACACATCGTCAACTACGGGACTATCACCCTGTATCGTCGGACTTTCCAGACCGTTCGTCTAACGCGTGTAAAGCTTAAGGGCTAGTCCAATTTCGCTCGCCGCTACTTTCGGAATCTCGGTTGATTTCTTTTCCTCGGGGTACTTAGATGTTTCAGTTCCCCCGGTTCGCCTCGTTATGCTATGTATTCACATAACGATACTTACTTATGTAAGTGGGTTTCCCCATTCGGAAATCCCAGACTCAAGTGGCTTTTACTGCCTAATCTGGGCTTATCGCAAGTTAATACGTCCTTCATCGCCTCTGACTGCCAAGGCATCCACCGTGTACGCTTAGTCACTTAACCATACAACCCGAAGGAGTTTCGAGTTGATGTTCAAATCACCAAAGTTGTCTGCAATTTTTATACATGATGCAGACTCGATTTTGCCGGACTCAAATTCCAAGAACACTTGAATGTGTTTTTGTGTATTCATAAATGAATACTTTGAGAACTTTACAAACAACAATAAATTGTTGTTTTGTCAGCTTTCCAAATTGTTAAAGAGCTAGATTTTACTTTCTACTTAAAGAAAGAAACCATTTTTAAAAGCACTCATCGAATGCGCTTAAAGATGGTGGGCGATACCGGGCTCGAACCAGTGACCCCCTGCTTGTAAGGCAGGTGCTCTCCCAACTGAGCTAATCGCCCACATTATTTTACTTCTTGTGGAAGAAGTCTCGAATGGTGGAGCTAAGCAGGATCGAACTGCTGACCTCCTGCGTGCAAGGCAGGCGCTCTCCCAGCTGAGCTATAGCCCCATCGAGAAAATGGTGGGTCGTGCAGGATTCGAACCTGCGACCAATTGATTAAAAGTCAACTGCTCTACCAACTGAGCTAACGACCCAATGGTATCCCGTAGGGGAGTCGAACCCCTGTTACCGCCGTGAAAGGGCGGTGTCCTAGGCCTCTAGACGAACGGGACACTGGATTGAAGAGTATGGGTACTCTTCTTCTCTTAAACTTTATAAACCATCAATCTGTGTGAACACTCATCGCAATAATCATCGTATAAGGAGGTGATCCAGCGCCAGGTTCCCCTAGCGCTACCTTGTTACGACTTCACCCCAGTCATGAACCACAAAGTGGTGAGCGTCCTCCCGAAGGTTAAACTACCCACTTCTTTTGCAGCCCACTCCCATGGTGTGACGGGCGGTGTGTACAAGGCCCGGGAACGTATTCACCGTGGCATTCTGATCCACGATTACTAGCGATTCCGACTTCATGGAGTCGAGTTGCAGACTCCAATCCGGACTACGACGTACTTTTTGGGATTCGCTCACTTTCGCAAGTTGGCTGCCCTCTGTATACGCCATTGTAGCACGTGTGTAGCCCTACTCGTAAGGGCCATGATGACTTGACGTCGTCCCCACCTTCCTCCGGTTTATCACCGGCAGTCTCCCTGGAGTTCCCGACATTACTCGCTGGCAAACAAGGATAAGGGTTGCGCTCGTTGCGGGACTTAACCCAACATTTCACAACACGAGCTGACGACAGCCATGCAGCACCTGTCTCATAGTTCCCGAAGGCACCAAAGCATCTCTGCTAAGTTCTATGGATGTCAAGAGTAGGTAAGGTTCTTCGCGTTGCATCGAATTAAACCACATGCTCCACCGCTTGTGCGGGCCCCCGTCAATTCATTTGAGTTTTAATCTTGCGACCGTACTCCCCAGGCGGTCTACTTAACGCGTTAGCTCCGAAAGCCACGGCTCAAGGCCACAACCTCCAAGTAGACATCGTTTACGGCGTGGACTACCAGGGTATCTAATCCTGTTTGCTCCCCACGCTTTCGCATCTGAGTGTCAGTATCTGTCCAGGGGGCCGCCTTCGCCACCGGTATTCCTTCAGATCTCTACGCATTTCACCGCTACACCTGAAATTCTACCCCCCTCTACAGTACTCTAGTCAGCCAGTTTCAAATGCAATTCCGAGGTTGAGCCCCGGGCTTTCACATCTGACTTAACTAACCACCTGCATGCGCTTTACGCCCAGTAATTCCGATTAACGCTCGCACCCTCCGTATTACCGCGGCTGCTGGCACGGAGTTAGCCGGTGCTTCTTCTGTCGCTAACGTCAAATCCATACGCTATTAACGCATGAACCTTCCTCACGACTGAAAGTACTTTACAACCCGAAGGCCTTCTTCATACACGCGGCATGGCTGCATCAGGCTTGCGCCCATTGTGCAATATTCCCCACTGCTGCCTCCCGTAGGAGTCTGGACCGTGTCTCAGTTCCAGTGTGGCTGATCATCCTCTCAGACCAGCTAGGGATCGTCGCCTTGGTGAGCCCTTACCTCACCAACTAGCTAATCCCACCTAGGCATATCCTGACGCGAGAGGCCCGAAGGTCCCCCTCTTTGGCCCGTAGGCATTATGCGGTATTAGCCATCGTTTCCAATGGTTATCCCCCACATCAGGGCAATTTCCTAGGCATTACTCACCCGTCCGCCGCTCGCCGCCCATAGACGCACCCGAAGGATTGTTTATGTCGCTGCCGCTCGACTTGCATGTGTTAGGCCTGCCGCCAGCGTTCAATCTGAGCCATGATCAAACTCTTCAATTTAAGATTTTGTCGACTCAATGAATACTGAACATTACATAGTAATGTTTGAATTGACTGTGCTGCTATTTCTAGCAATGGTCACTTCGTTTCATTGAAATCTAATTTGAAGCCTAAGCTTCTAATTTGGATTATCATCAACGAGTGCCCACACAGATTGATAGGTTTATATTGTTAAAGAGCTTTGCTTTCAACGCGTTAGCGTCTCAGCGAGGTGCGTATAATACGCTTCCCACTTTGAAAGTCAACATAAAATTCTAAGTTTTCTTAAAACTTTATGGTGACTTGTTTACTAAGTAAACAAAGTCGAAATTAAAGCCTGGCGATGTCCTACTCTCACATGGGGAAGCCCCACACTACCATCGGCGCTAATTCGTTTCACTTCTGAGTTCGGCATGGAAATCAGGTGGGTCCAAATCGCTATGGTCGCCAAGCAAAATTCTTTAATCTGGAAAGCTGTTTTTGTGTTCTCTACACAATCAAGTTTTGTTCTTTCTTTGAGTCCATCAAAACCCCTTGGGTGTTGTATGGTTAAGCCTCACGGGCAATTAGTATCAGTTAGCTCAATGCCTCACAGCACTTACACACCTGACCTATCAACGTCGTAGTCTCCGACAACCCTTTAGGATACTTAAAGTATCAGGGAGAACTCATCTCAAGGCTCGCTTCCCGCTTAGATGCTTTCAGCGGTTATCGATTCCGAACTTAGCTACCGGGCAATGCGTCTGGCGACACAACCCGAACACCAGAGGTTCGTCCACTCCGGTCCTCTCGTACTAGGAGCAGCCCCTTTCAATTCTCCAACGCCCACGGCAGATAGGGACCGAACTGTCTCACGACGTTCTAAACCCAGCTCGCGTACCACTTTAAATGGCGAACAGCCATACCCTTGGGACCGACTTCAGCCCCAGGATGTGATGAGCCGACATCGAGGTGCCAAACACCGCCGTCGATATGAACTCTTGGGCGGTATCAGCCTGTTATCCCCGGAGTACCTTTTATCCGTTGAGCGATGGCCCTTCCATACAGAACCACCGGATCACTATGACCTACTTTCGTACCTGCTCGAATTGTCATTCTCGCAGTTAAGCGGGCTTATGCCATTGCACTAACCACACGATGTCCAACCGTGTTTAGCCCACCTTCGTGCTCCTCCGTTACTCTTTGGGAGGAGACCGCCCCAGTCAAACTACCCACCAGGCACTGTCCGTAACCCCGATTAGGGGTCGACGTTAGAACATCAACACTACAAGGGTGGTATTTCAAGGACGGCTCCACACATACTGGCGTACGTGCTTCAAAGCCTCCCACCTATCCTACACATGTAGGGTCAATGTTCAGTGCCAAGCTGTAGTAAAGGTTCACGGGGTCTTTCCGTCTAGCCGCGGGTACACTGCATCTTCACAGCGATTTCAATTTCACTGAGTCTCGGGTGGAGACAGCGTGGCCATCATTACGCCATTCGTGCAGGTCGGAACTTACCCGACAAGGAATTTCGCTACCTTAGGACCGTTATAGTTACGGCCGCCGTTTACCGGGGCTTCGATCAAGAGCTTCGACCTAAGTCTAACCCCATCAATTAACCTTCCGGCACCGGGCAGGCGTCACACCGTATACGTCATCTTACGATTTTGCACAGTGCTGTGTTTTTAATAAACAGTTGCAGCCACCTGGTATCTGCGACTCTCAATAGCTCCATCCGCAAGGGACTTCACCGTCAAGAGCGTACCTTCTCCCGAAGTTACGGTACCATTTTGCCTAGTTCCTTCACCCGAGTTCTCTCAAGCGCCTTGGTATTCTCTACCCGACCACCTGTGTCGGTTTGGGGTACGATTCCTTACAATCTGAAGCTTAGAGGCTTTTCCTGGAAGCATGGCATCAATGACTTCACTACCGTAGTAGCTCGACGTCGTGTCTCAGCCTTAAAAAGAGCCGGATTTACCTAACTCTTAAGCCTACGCACTTGAACCTGGACAACCGTCGCCAGGCCCACCTAGCCTTCTCCGTCCCCCCATCGCAATTGTAAGAAGTACGGGAATATTAACCCGTTTCCCATCGACTACGCCTTTCGGCCTCGCCTTAGGGGTCGACTTACCCTGCCCCGATTAACGTTGGACAGGAACCCTTGGTCTTCCGGCGAGGAGGTTTTTCACCCCCTTTATCGTTACTCATGTCAGCATTCGCACTTCTGATACCTCCAGCATGCTTTACAACACACCTTCAACGGCTTACAGAACGCTCCCCTACCCAATAACTAAAAGTTATTGCCGCAGCTTCGGTTTATAGCTTAGCCCCGTTACATCTTCCGCGCAGGCCGACTCGACTAGTGAGCTATTACGCTTTCTTTAAATGATGGCTGCTTCTAAGCCAACATCCTAGCTGTCTAAGCCTTCCCACATCGTTTCCCACTTAGCTATAATTTGGGACCTTAGCTGGCGGTCTGGGTTGTTTCCCTCTCCACGACGGACGTTAGCACCCGCCGTGTGTCTCCCGGATAGTACTTACTGGTATTCGGAGTTTGCAAAGGGTTGGTAAGTCGGGATGACCCCCTAGCCTTAACAGTGCTCTACCCCCAGTAGTATTCGTCCGAGGCGCTACCTAAATAGCTTTCGGGGAGAACCAGCTATCTCCAGGTTTGATTGGCCTTTCACCCCTAGCCACAAGTCATCCGCTAATTTTTCAACATTAGTCGGTTCGGTCCTCCAGTTGATGTTACTCAACCTTCAACCTGCCCATGGCTAGATCACCTGGTTTCGGGTCTATATCCAGAGACTGAACGCCCAGTTAAGACTCGGTTTCCCTACGGCTCCCCTAGATGGTTAACCTTGCCACTGAATATAAGTCGCTGACCCATTATACAAAAGGTACGCAGTCACAGGACAAAGCCTGCTCCTACTGCTTGTACGTACACGGTTTCAGGTTCTATTTCACTCCCCTCACAGGGGTTCTTTTCGCCTTTCCCTCACGGTACTGGTTCACTATCGGTCAGTCAGTAGTATTTAGCCTTGGAGGATGGTCCCCCCATATTCAGACAGGATAACACGTGTCCCGCCCTACTCGATTTCACTGAACACACATCGTCAACTACGGGACTATCACCCTGTATCGTCGGACTTTCCAGACCGTTCGTCTAACGCGTGTAAAGCTTAAGGGCTAGTCCAATTTCGCTCGCCGCTACTTTCGGAATCTCGGTTGATTTCTTTTCCTCGGGGTACTTAGATGTTTCAGTTCCCCCGGTTCGCCTCGTTATGCTATGTATTCACATAACGATACTTACTTATGTAAGTGGGTTTCCCCATTCGGAAATCCCAGACTCAAGTGGCTTTTACTGCCTAATCTGGGCTTATCGCAAGTTAATACGTCCTTCATCGCCTCTGACTGCCAAGGCATCCACCGTGTACGCTTAGTCACTTAACCATACAACCCGAAGGAGTTTCGAGTTGATGTTCAAATCACCAAAGTTGTCTGCAATTTTTATACATGATGCAGACTCGATTTTGCCGGACTCAAATTCCAAGAACACTTGAATGTGTTTTTGTGTATTCATAAATGAATACTTTGAGAACTTTACAAACAACAATAAATTGTTGTTTTGTCAGCTTTCCAAATTGTTAAAGAGCTAGATTTTACTTTCTACTTAAAGAAAGAAACCATTTTTAAGAACACTTAATCAAATGTGCTTAGAGATGGTGGAGCTATGCGGGATCGAACCGCAGACCTCCTGCGTGCAAGGCAGGCGCTCTCCCAGCTGAGCTATAGCCCCATCAGGTGTTGATACTGTGTGCCAATTCCTTGGGATGGGAATTGGTGGGTCTGAGTGGACTCGAACCACCGACCTCTCGCTTATCAGGCGAACGCTCTAACCACCTGAGCTACAGACCCAGTATCGTCTCTTAATTACAAACCGTATCAATCTGTGTGAACACTCATCGCAATAATCATCGTATAAGGAGGTGATCCAGCGCCAGGTTCCCCTAGCGCTACCTTGTTACGACTTCACCCCAGTCATGAACCACAAAGTGGTGAGCGTCCTCCCGAAGGTTAAACTACCCACTTCTTTTGCAGCCCACTCCCATGGTGTGACGGGCGGTGTGTACAAGGCCCGGGAACGTATTCACCGTGGCATTCTGATCCACGATTACTAGCGATTCCGACTTCATGGAGTCGAGTTGCAGACTCCAATCCGGACTACGACGTACTTTTTGGGATTCGCTCACTTTCGCAAGTTGGCTGCCCTCTGTATACGCCATTGTAGCACGTGTGTAGCCCTACTCGTAAGGGCCATGATGACTTGACGTCGTCCCCACCTTCCTCCGGTTTATCACCGGCAGTCTCCCTGGAGTTCCCGACATTACTCGCTGGCAAACAAGGATAAGGGTTGCGCTCGTTGCGGGACTTAACCCAACATTTCACAACACGAGCTGACGACAGCCATGCAGCACCTGTCTCATAGTTCCCGAAGGCACCAAAGCATCTCTGCTAAGTTCTATGGATGTCAAGAGTAGGTAAGGTTCTTCGCGTTGCATCGAATTAAACCACATGCTCCACCGCTTGTGCGGGCCCCCGTCAATTCATTTGAGTTTTAATCTTGCGACCGTACTCCCCAGGCGGTCTACTTAACGCGTTAGCTCCGAAAGCCACGGCTCAAGGCCACAACCTCCAAGTAGACATCGTTTACGGCGTGGACTACCAGGGTATCTAATCCTGTTTGCTCCCCACGCTTTCGCATCTGAGTGTCAGTATCTGTCCAGGGGGCCGCCTTCGCCACCGGTATTCCTTCAGATCTCTACGCATTTCACCGCTACACCTGAAATTCTACCCCCCTCTACAGTACTCTAGTCAGCCAGTTTCAAATGCAATTCCGAGGTTGAGCCCCGGGCTTTCACATCTGACTTAACTAACCACCTGCATGCGCTTTACGCCCAGTAATTCCGATTAACGCTCGCACCCTCCGTATTACCGCGGCTGCTGGCACGGAGTTAGCCGGTGCTTCTTCTGTCGCTAACGTCAAATCCATACGCTATTAACGCATGAACCTTCCTCACGACTGAAAGTACTTTACAACCCGAAGGCCTTCTTCATACACGCGGCATGGCTGCATCAGGCTTGCGCCCATTGTGCAATATTCCCCACTGCTGCCTCCCGTAGGAGTCTGGACCGTGTCTCAGTTCCAGTGTGGCTGATCATCCTCTCAGACCAGCTAGGGATCGTCGCCTTGGTGAGCCCTTACCTCACCAACTAGCTAATCCCACCTAGGCATATCCTGACGCGAGAGGCCCGAAGGTCCCCCTCTTTGGCCCGTAGGCATTATGCGGTATTAGCCATCGTTTCCAATGGTTATCCCCCACATCAGGGCAATTTCCTAGGCATTACTCACCCGTCCGCCGCTCGCCGCCCATAGACGCACCCGAAGGATTGTTTATGTCGCTGCCGCTCGACTTGCATGTGTTAGGCCTGCCGCCAGCGTTCAATCTGAGCCATGATCAAACTCTTCAATTTAAGATTTTGTCGACTCAATGAATACTGAACATTACATAGTAATGTTTGAATTGACTGTGCTGCTATTTCTAGCAATGGTCACTTCGTTTCATTGAAATCTAATTTGAAGCCTAAGCTTCTAATTTGGATTATCATCAACGAGTGCCCACACAGATTGATAGGTTTGAATTTTTAAAGAGCTTGCTTTGAAAGTTTCTCTCAAAGCGGAGGTGCATTCTAACGAGATAATTGAAAGAGTCAAATACTTTTTTCAATTTATTTTCTCAGAAGCTTTCACCTCTCTGACTGTCGCTGAAGCCTTGTGGCGTCTGCCCTGTCAGTGGAAGCGCATTATAGGGAGCTGGATTTTTATGGCAACCCTTTTTTGCAAAAAAAACGAAATTAATGACCGTTCGTTTAAATTAGCATCAAAAAGACCAAAAAGAGGGCATTTTGCCCTCTTTTAGATCGTGAATATCTTGCTATGTCTATATAAACGCATAAGCGTCGGCAAACATTCTGTCACTTCTCGCCTGTTTGTTCTGCGTAAATTGTTCTCGCGCGGCGCCTGCCATTTCAAAGCGACCAGCAATATAGATGTCAAAGTTCTCTAGCGAGTCAAAGTCCAGATTCACCGCCTCAAGAACATTGCCTACTTTCCCTTGCCAATCTTGATGAGCATCTTCAACTACTGGGACAAAGTGAACATTAGCGTTATTTGCCGCAATTTCTTTCAGCTCAGCTTTTGCGTATAGCTGGCTGATATCACGAGCGCCCCAGTATAGATAAATCGGATTGGTTTTATTTTGTGCAATGCAGTGATCCAAAATAGAACGTACATAACTAAACCCTGTACCACCTGCAATAAGTAAAATAGGGTTATGGCTTTCCTCTCTTACCCACGCTTCCCCATGTGGAGCATCAATCGTAACTGAAGAGCCTTCCGCCAATGCCACCTTCATTGCTTCAACCACTTCAAGAGCGTAAGCGTTATGTTCTGCTGCACCAATATGCAGTTCTAGCTCACCCTCATGGCGACATGGGCTGCTAGCAATAGAAAATGGACGCTTGTCTTTTTCACCCATGACGACCATCAGGTATTGTCCAGCTTTAAACGGCACTGGGTTTTCAGGGTGAAGCAAAATACGATAGGTATTAGATGCTAAGGACTCAATTGACTTTACTTTACATTGAATACTCATGGGTTCCTCTCACTTACTCTTCAAAAGTAAGGACTAAATGACTTTCTGTATGAGCTAGACAGGGAAATATCCAGCCTTGTTGTTGTTCTTGTTCGGTCAGCATGGGGTCAAGGTCATAACTCACCTCACCCGATACTTTTTTACACATACACATAGCACATGCACCGACTTGGCAACGATGAGGGAAACCGATGTTATTGTTGAGCGCAGCTTCCAGCACCGTTTGCCCTTGTGGGACTTCAAATTCTACCTGACTTGGGAGCAAAATAACTTTGTGTGTCATTCGATTCCCAATTGCTGCCAAATGGCGTCGATTTTTGAGACCAATTCAGGATTCTTCTTAATTGGGACTCCCCACTCTCTGAGCTTTTCATCGCCCATTTTATTGGTCGCATCCCAAGCCATACGACTTACGCCAGATTGTGACTCGTTATATAGATGACTATCGCGAGCAGGATCCATGCGTGTGGTTACCGCCCAGATTACATCATTCCAATCACGGATGTTGACATCATCATCGCACACTATGACAAATTTAGGATCGACATACGCCTCTAACTGAGACCAAACAGCCTCTATCGCCTGACGCCCTTGACCGACTTCTTGCTTATCTATCGATAGCAGTATCATCTGCCCTGGCACCGCTCCCTCAGGTAAATAGATATCCAAAATCTGAGGAATATTCTGCCTAATATCTGCAATCTTGCCCGCGAGATCGACGGCAGACTCTTTAGGTTCACTCTGAGTCAAGGCGAGTTCTGCATCCCATTTAATCGTGGCATCCAACCCCATCTTAGAGCCAAGGCCAACCACTGGAGAGGCAAAATCAAGAGAATCGATTGGTGTATTCTCTATCATTAATGTATCGCGCACCGGGTCCATATGCTCGGTCATTGCTTGGGTTACTTCACGCCAATCACGAGCATTAACAGACTCATCACAGACAATGACATACTTGGTGTACATAAACTGGCGTAAGAAGGACCATACTCCCATCATTACTCGCTTAGCATGACCTGGGTATTGCTTCTTCATCGTAACCACCGCCATACGGTATGAACAACCTTCAGGTGGCAAGTAAAAATCTTCTATCTCTGGGAACTGCTTTTGCAATATCGGCACAAATACTTCATTGAGTGCCACACCCAATACCGCAGGCTCATCGGGTGGACGGCCGGTATAGGTACTGTGATAAATCGGCTTATCACGCATCGTAATGTGGGTAATCGTGAATACGTGGTGTTTCTCTTTTTCGTTGTAGTACCCAGTATGATCGCCATAGGGGCCTTCATCGGCAAACTCATTCGGGTCAATGTGACCTTCGAGTACAATCTCAGCGCTCGCCGGTACTTCAAGATCGTTACTGACCGATTTCACGACTTCAGTGCGACTGCCGCGCAGTAAGCCTGCAAAAGCATATTCCGATAAAGTATCAGGGACAGGAGTGACTGCACCAAGAATTGTCGCAGGATCGGCACCAAAAGCGACCGATACAGGGAATGGCTTTCCAGGATTGGTTTCCATCCAGTCACGTAAATCCAGTGCGCCGCCTCGGTGAGCAAGCCAGCGCATAATGATTTTGTTTTTACCCAGTTTTTGTTGGCGATAAATACCTAGGTTTTGGCGTTTTTTATTTGGACCTTTAGTGATGGTCAATCCCCAAGTCAATAAAGGAGCGACATCATCTTGCCAACAACTCATCACCGGAATCTTATCCAGATCAACGTCATCACCTTGCCATACAATTTCTTGGCAAGGAGCACGACGCAACCTTTTAGCTGGCATATTAAGAACTTGTTTAAACAGAGGCAATTTGTCGAGCGCGTCTTTAAATCCTTTTGGTGGCTCAGGCTCTTTTAGGTACGCCAGCAGCTTACCCACCTCGCGCAGCTCTTTAACTTGATTGCGCCCCATACCCATTGCAACACGCTCTGCTGTACCAAATAAATTGGTCAGCACTGGATAGTCGTATCCAATTGGGTTTTCAAACAGCAATGCTGGCCCACCGGCACGTAGAGTGCGATCACTAATTTCCGTCATTTCATAATGAGGGTCGATCGGGTGAGTAATGCGTTTTAATTTGCCTTGTTGTTCTAACAGGTGGATAAAATCGCGTAAGTCCTTAAAACTCATGGCTCTTCTGTTGGCTGGTTAAACTACAGGCAGTATATCAAAAAAGAGGAATCGACGATCCCTCTTTTCATTGTGGGTATTAGGTCGCCAGCTACTGACTCAGAACGTTAAGAATATCATGGCTCTTCACACGTTTATCGCTATTGGCTAACTCCGCCAGCCAACCTGAATAGCCCTGTTCGACCAATTGGCGAGCGACAAACGACACTTCATCGTTACTCCCCATTTTGGCAATTAGATACTCCTGCACCTCGTTACTCATCGGTTTGATACCGACTAACTGCTTTATCGCAAGCTCATTGAGCTGGGGATTTTTTGCTGCCAGCATAATTTGCTTAACAGCAAACTCATCAGCAACACGACCAAGACGAATTAGTTCATTTTCACTGTGCAAATTCGCCTTCATCAACCACAGCAGTTTGTACATTTCTGGATCTTCACTTACCTGCGCTAAGCGAACTACAACCTCTGCCGATGGAAGCCAACTCACCACAGCTTCATCAGTAAACTGCGACGTTAATCCTTGAATAGCCATCGGCGATAAACTGTCTAACTCACGCATAAGCAGGCGTTCACGAGTCTGATTTTGATAGACCGAACCACCCGTGAGCCAAAGCTGTAAATCCAGCTCTTGTCGTTCAGCCTTCATGACAAAGTCGAGTGTCGATTGGTCTTGTTGCCAGCGCTTGAGCAAACGGCTAGCGATCGCAGGATAGTTAAATGCTGGCGTAGTGAACTCATAACCGTCACCGCGCTCTAAGACTTGATATGTGGGAATCATGGCTTTTTGATTTTCGACAAAAATCGCCATTTTGGGTGTGAGCAATACATCTTGCTGTTCAAGCTTTTGAAGCAATAAGTAGCGAGCCACTTCTTGCTGAGGAAATGCCAATCGCTCAAGAGAAAAATTCAGCGTATCGATATTATCTTCCACAACATATTGCAGAAGCTCAGCAACTTTGACTTGCATATGATCACTTTGACGCCATAGCTCAACCCGCTCAGGGGTCATTTGTGTAGCCATAGCCTGTGGCACTCCTAGCGCCAAAAACAGGGTCAGGAGAAGCGACGACAACATTCCTTGTTGCATGTTAACCTCCTTGTAACATTTCTCTTCATTGTGCTATCACAATAGAGAGAATGCAAACAAAAACGCCACCGCAAAAAACGGTGGCGTTATCATACTGATTTAATTACTGACGGCGCATTGCGTCGAAGAACTCATCGTTCGTCTTAGTCATGGCTAGTTTGTCGATTAGGAATTCCATTGCGTCGATTTCGCCCATTGGGTGAACGATCTTACGCAGAATCCACATCTTCTGTAGCTCGTCAGTCTTAGTTAATAGCTCTTCGCGGCGTGTACCTGAGCGGTTGAAATCAATCGCAGGGAATACACGTTTTTCAGCAATCTTACGGTTTAGGTGCAGTTCCATGTTACCTGTACCTTTAAACTCTTCGTAGATTACTTCGTCCATCTTAGAACCAGTATCAACTAGTGCTGTTGCGATGATTGTTAAGCTACCGCCTTCTTCTACGTTACGAGCCGCACCAAAGAAACGCTTTGGACGATGCAGCGCGTTCGCGTCCACACCACCTGTTAGTACTTTACCTGATGAAGGTACTACAGTGTTGTATGCACGAGCTAAACGAGTAATCGAGTCAAGTAGGATCACAACGTCTTTCTTGTGCTCTACTAGGCGTTTTGCTTTTTCAATCACCATTTCAGCCACTTGTACGTGACGTGATGCTGGCTCATCGAATGTTGATGCAACAACTTCGCCTTTAACTAGGCGTTGCATCTCTGTAACTTCTTCTGGACGCTCGTCGATAAGTAGCACCATCAACTCACACTCTGGGTGGTTGTAAGCAATACTTTGCGCGATGTTTTGTAGCAACATGGTTTTACCCGCTTTAGGCGGAGCTACAATCAGACCACGCTGACCTTTACCAATTGGAGATGCAAGGTCTAGTACACGAGCCGTGATATCCTCGGTAGAACCATTACCGCGTTCCATCACCATACGCTCATTTGCATGAAGCGGAGTTAAGTTTTCAAACAGGATCTTATTACGCGCGTTATCTGGCTTGTCGGCATTAACGGTGTTGACTTTTAGCAGAGCAAAGTAGCGTTCACCATCTTTTGGTGGGCGAATTTTACCAGCAATAGAGTCACCAGTACGTAGGTTGAAACGACGAATTTGGCTTGGAGAAACGTAAATATCGTCAGGACCAGCTAGATAAGAACTGTCGGCACTACGAAGGAAACCAAAACCGTCTTGAAGAATTTCCAGTACGCCGTCGCCAAAAATGTCTTCACCGCTTTTCGCGTGAGCTTTCAGGATTGCGAAGATGATGTCTTGTTTTCTTAGACGCGCTAGGTTTTCTAGACCTAGGCTTTCGCCAAGTTTAACAAGATCAGAAACAGGTCTGTTCTTCAGTTCTGTAAGATTCATTGTGGTAGATGCTTGTTTAGTCAAAATAGGATCTGTTGTTTTAAGTTAGATGGAATTTGGTCTCAGGGTCGACCAAGAAGAGAATTCTGTTTAATTAACGTGCGATAAATTAGCACTAAATACTAGCCTAGTCTATCTTTTGTTGCCGTTCAAAAACAAAACCGTACATTGATCAAATGTACGGTCTTATTTTACAGCGAGTTTATAGGTTAGCGTCTAGGAACTCTTTTAATTGAGTCTTAGACAGCGCACCAACTTTGGTTGCTGCTACGCTACCATCTTTAAAAAGAAGTAGCGTTGGAATACCACGAATACCAAACTTAGGTGGAGTACCTGCGTTTTGGTCGATATTCAGTTTGCCGATAGTGAGCTTGCCTTCGTACTCTTCTGCGATTTCGTCAAGAATAGGCGCAATCATTTTACAAGGACCACACCACTCTGCCCAAAAATCAACAAGAACTGGGCCTGCAGCATTGATTACATCGTTATCAAAACCTTCATCAGTAAGCTGCAAAATTTTATCACTCATCTTCCACTCCACTGTGTTTTTTGGAACTGGTTGGATGATAACCAGTATTGAGATGCCCTATTGGAATGTATTTACTTTCGTATTGCAAGCTTAAGCTGATATTCTATAGCAATGAAGAAGACGCACATCACAGAGCAAAAGTTCGCCGATTTGGGGTTACATCCCCAAGTTACAAAGGGTTTGGAGCAAAAAGGGTTCGAATTTTGTACCCCTATCCAAGCTCAGGCGCTGCCGGTCTTGCTCTCCGGCCGTGACATTGCAGGCCAGGCCCAAACGGGTACTGGTAAGACGCTTGCGTTCCTTACTGCTACTTTTAACCACTTATTGACTACACCTGAGCTTGAAGGTCGTAAGCCAACTCAGCCGCGTGCCATCATTATGGCGCCAACACGCGAGCTGGCGATCCAGATCTTTAATGATGCTGAACCACTGATTGCTAGTACAGGTATCAAAGCAGCATTGGCTTACGGTGGCGAAAGCTACGACAAGCAATTAGCGAAGCTAGAGCAAGGGGTTGATATTCTGATCGGTACCACTGGTCGTATTATCGATTTCCACAAGCAGCGCGTATTTAACTTAAACCATATTCAAGCAGTGGTTCTCGATGAAGCAGATCGCATGTTTGACCTTGGTTTTATTAAAGACATTCGTTTCTTGTTCCGTCGCATGCCTGAGCCAAAAGATCGTTTGAACATGCTGTTCTCGGCAACGCTTTCGTACCGTGTACAAGAGTTGGCATTTGAACATATGAACGAGCCTGAATCAGTGGTAGTTGAACCTGAACAAAAAACAGGTCACCGCATTCAAGAAGAACTGTTCTACCCTTCTAACGCAGATAAGATGGCACTATTGCAAACGCTTATCGAAGAAGAGTGGCCAGATCGCGCGATCATTTTTGCTAACACCAAACACGTGTGTGAATCGATTTGGGGCCACCTTGCGGCAGACAAACACCGCGTAGGTCTATTGACTGGTGATGTTCCGCAGAAAAAACGTGAGCGTATCCTTGAGCAATTTACTCGTGGCGAAGTTGACCTACTGGTTGCAACTGACGTTGCCGCTCGTGGTCTGCATATCCCACAAGTGACCCACGTATTTAACTACGACTTACCTGACGATTGTGAAGACTACGTACACCGCATTGGTCGTACTGGTCGCGCAGGCGCAAGTGGTCACTCGATTAGCTTTGCTTGTGAGCAATACGCGATTAATCTACCTGCAATCGAAGAATATATTGAACACGCGATTCCAGTTTCAGATTATGACGCTTCGGCACTGATTCAGGATTTACCTGCGCCGATCCGTCTACGTACGCGTAACCAGCAAAACCGCCGCACGAATACTGGTGGTTCACGTTCTGGTAACCGTAAACCAAATCGCTCTCGTCCACGTCAGCAAAAGGATTCTTAAGTCGTTTATGAGCCAAGTTGTTCCCTCTCCGCTTTACGCTGCTATCGACCTTGGGTCGAACAGTTTTCATATGCTCGTTGTGCGTCACATTGATGGCAGCGTTCAAACCATGGCCAAAATCAAGCGCAAGGTGCGCCTTGCTGCGGGGTTAAACGAAAACAATGCGTTGAGCCAAGAAGCCATGCAAAGGGGGTGGGACTGCTTGAGTCTATTTGCAGAACGACTGCAAGATATCCCAAAAGAGAACATTCGTATTGTTGGCACCGCAACTTTGCGTACCGCCACGAATGTGGATGTTTTCTTGTCTAAAGCCAATCAAATTCTTAACCACAAGATTGATGTTATCTGTGGTGAGGAAGAGGCTGCCACTATATACAAAGGCGTTGCGCATACCTCAGGGGGAAGCGGGCGTCGTTTGGTGGTGGATATTGGTGGAGCAAGTACTGAGTTAATCATCGGTGAAGGTTTTGAAGCCAAAGCGCTCACCAGCCTAAAAATGGGCTGTGTTACTTGGCTTGAGCGTCATTTTAAAGATCGCCAACTGACTATGGCTAACTTTAATCAAGCCATTGCCGCAGCCAAAGAAACCCTGCAACCGATTCTCGAACAATACCGTTCCCTTGGGTGGGACGTGTGCGTCGGAGCATCAGGTACGGTACAAGCGCTGCAAGAAATTATGCTGGCACAAGGTATGGATGAGGTGATCACCCATGCGAAGTTAAAACGCCTGCAAAAACAAGCAATGCTGGCTGATCACCTAGAAGAGCTGGAAATTGAAGGCTTAACTCTAGAGCGAGCATTGGTGTTCCCTAGTGGGCTTTCAATTTTGATTGCCATCTTCGAACTGTTAGAAATTGACTCGATGACACTAGCGGGCGGTGCTTTACGTGAAGGTTTAGTGTACGAAATGGTTGATGAGTTAAAGCAAGATGATATTCGCGCTCGTACCATTACCAGCGTACAGACACGTTACCAAATCGACACAGTCTATGGTGAACAAGTGGCGATACTCGCCGCACGTTTACTCAAACAGTGCCAAACAGATTGGCTGCCAGAGTCACAAGCGAAAGTACTGCTAGAAACCGCAGCTAAACTGCATGAAATCGGTTTAACCATCGACTTTAAGAAAGGTGGCGAACACAGCGCCTATCTGCTGAGTCACTTAGACTTACCCGGCTATACTCGGGCGCAGAAGCATCTGTTAGCGGAAGTGACTCGCCGTTATCGCGAGCAATTAACGTCTCTCCCTGAACAACATGCTATTTCAGGCACCAGCGCTAAACGCTTACTACGTTTATTACGCTTAGCGGTATTGCTCACCCATCGCCGTAACCCTGACCTTGAACCTCAGGTTTCACTGCAAACCGAAGGCGACAATCTTAAACTGTCGATTTCAACCCATTGGTTGGAGCAAAACCCTTTAACTGCCGCTGACCTGGAAATTGAAGCAAACCGACAAAGCGATATTGGTTGGCCTCTAACGATTATTAGCCAGTAAGCTGATACAGATACACAAAGCCCGAGTAGAAATACTCGGGCTTTTTTAATCCTCACACCATAAAAGCTAACTAGTTAGCTCCGACGATCTTAAAGTCTGGATTTGTCGCGGTCAGTTTCTTCACTAGGTAGTTTAGAAGCACACCGTACATTGGTACAAACAGACCTAAACTAATCACTAGTTTGAATCCGTAATCCACTAACGCAATTTCCATCCAGTGCTCTGCCATAAATGGATCTGGGCTCTGGTAAAAAGCAATGGCAAAGAAGGCAATGGTATCAAGTGCATTACCAAACAAGGTTGAACAGGTTGGCGCGACCCACCATTGCTTCATTTGGCGCAGGCGGTTAAATACGTGAACATCCATAATCTGACCAAGCAGATACGCCATAAAGCTTGCGGCGGCAATACGCGCAACAAACAAGTTAAACTCACCTAAGTGTGCAAAACCTTGGAACTGACCTTCAAAAAACAGCACGGATAAGCCATAAGAGACAGCTAAAGCAGGAAGCATCACTAAGAAAATGATTCTACGCGCCAACTGAGCACCAAAAATACGTACGGTTAAGTCAGTTGCCAAGAAAATAAACGGGAAAGTGAATGCACCCCATGTGGTATGAAAACCCATGATGGTAAAAGGAAGCTGAACTAGGTAGTTACTTGATGCAATAATGATCAGGTGGAACAGAACTAGATAGATAAGGGCGTTGCGCTGCTGCGCAGGGGTAAAGTTACTCATGCGATACCTTTTTAGTTTGGTTTGGGGGTGAGGGAACCCAAATCGAATCAACTCAGTCGCGTCTCTGCGACAAGCAACTAAGTGAACTCTTACCAACAATGTTAAAAAAATGGCTTAATCCGCATCTATGTGCGTCATCAAGCAAGGCGGGCGATTATACATTAACCAAATTGTGCTGCAAGATGGTTTTTCGTCCTCGTCCCAGAGTTAATGCAAGTCAAAGCCTGCATTAAACAAACCGGCTAAATAATCGAGTTCTTCACTGCTTGTCGAACCAGCCAGTGACTCTAGCCAGATACTTTCCGAGTAATGCTCTGCTTTTAAAAACAGCTGATAGCCTTCAAAGTCGATTAACCAAGAGTGGATATCTGCATCACATTGCTTTTCAATTACACTGGCCGACAACGTCGCCAGTAGACGCTCACCCAGTAAAGGGAACGTGTCAAAGTCGAAGCGAGGGGCTCGTAATATGATTCTTCCTTGTGCCACTTGATACTCAATCAAACCAAAATCCTTTTGCTTAGCCATGATGCGTAATGTGCTCCTGAATTAAATCTAAGAATGGATCTGCGTATTTTTCTAACTTACGTTGCCCTACACCATTAACAGCCAGCATTTCTCCGTAAGAGGTCGGCAAAATTTCAGCCATATCAATCAGGGTGGCATCACTGAACACCACATAAGGTGGCAAACCATCTTCATCCGCAATCGACTTACGCAATTTGCGTAACTTCGCGAAAAGCTTTTTATCGTAGTTTTTACTGGTGAGTTTATCTGATCTCGCTGCTCTAACCGCGGTATCCAAACGTGGGACAGCTAACTCTAAGCTCATATCCCCACGTAGAAGTGGGCGCGCTTCTTCCGTTAACTGCAACGTTGAGTTACGAGTGATGTTTTGAAACAACATGCCTTTGTGGATCAACTGACGGAAAATACTCACCCAGTAGTCGTGGCTGTGGTCTCGACCTAGTCCATACGTCGAGATTTTGTCATGACCGTGCTCGCGAATGCGGATGTTCTGCATACCGCGCAGAACTTCCACCACGTAACCAATACCAAAACTTTGATTAACACGGTAAACGCAAGAGAGTGCCTTTTGTGCCTCTTGTGTCGCATCAAAGTGCTTTGGCGGGTCTAAACAGATATCGCAGTTCCCACAAGGTTTGTCGCGATACTCACCAAAATAGTTCAATAACACCTGTCGACGACAAGTCTGAGCTTCAGCAAAGGCGCTCATTGCATTGAGTTTATGCGCTTCAACTTGCTTCTGCGGCCCTTCATCTTTTTCATCAAGCATACGGCGCAACCAGCCAATGTCCGCAGGGTCATAGAGCATCATCGCTTCAGCGGGCAAACCATCACGCCCTGCTCGCCCTGTTTCTTGATAGTAAGATTCAATATTACGCGGAATATCAAAGTGCACCACAAAACGTACGTTTGGCTTATTAATCCCCATGCCGAAGGCGACTGTTGCCACGACAATTTGAATATCATCACGCTGAAATGCTTCTTGAACATAGGCACGTTCATCTGCTTCCATACCTGCGTGGTAACTGGCTGCACGAATATGGTTGTTACACAGTTTCTCCGTCAACATTTCCACTTTCTTGCGGCTACCACAATAGATAATGCCGCAATGACCTTTCTGCGTATCAAGGTAGCGGATAATTTGTGAAACTGGCTTATGCTTTTCCAGCAAGGTGTAACGAATGTTTGGACGATCAAAGCTGCCCAAATAGATATGCGGTTCAGCCAATTGTAAGCGACTGGTGATATCAATACGTGTTGCATCATCCGCTGTCGCTGTCAGCGCCATTACCGGCACATGAGGGAAATATTGCTTAAGTTGCCCGAGAGCGGCGTACTCCGGACGAAAATCGTGTCCCCATTGAGAAATACAGTGCGCTTCATCAACCGCAATCATACTCAGCGGCAAACTCTCAAGACGCTCAATAAAATCTCGCATGAGTACACGCTCTGGCGAGACATAAACCAGCTTCAGCTTACCTGTGTGCATACGGTTATAGACCGAAATCAGTTCTTCGCGAGGCATTGTCGAGTTAACGCACTCAGCCGCGACCCCATTCGCCTTAAGTTGGTCAACTTGGTCTTTCATTAATGAGATAAGCGGTGAAATCACTAGCGTAATACCACTACGTACCAACGCCGGGATTTGATAACAGAGAGATTTACCACCACCTGTCGGCATAATGACCAGGCTGTCACGCCCAGCAATGGCTGCATCAATCACTTGCTCTTGCCCAATTCGGAATGTTTGATAGCCGAACACTTGCTCAAGTACACTTTGTGCAGTGATTGGCGACTGTTCGTCAGTTTGGGCAAGCAATGTTGAGCTCATTGATTCTCTCTATTTTCTCATAATGAGGTTGGGGGCACATTGTAGAGGGGAATGGTGGTGAATTAAACTGCAAATTAACTAACCGGATCTTATACTGCCCAATCCTTTCTTATCTTTTCCAACTAGTGATCTTTGTATGACAACCGAAGAAGAACAACAACGATCGCGCCAAGGCGTTTTACTGGCGATCGGTGCCTACACCATGTGGGGAATTGCACCGATATACTTCAAAGCCTTAGGTGCCGTTCCCGCATTAGAAATTTTGAGCCATCGTGTTATTTGGTCGTTTTTTTTACTGGCTGCGTTACTCCATTTTGGTCGCCATTGGCGATCGGTTCGAGACATTTTTAGCGACAAACGTAAGCTAATTTATTTAACTACATCCGCGATTTTAATTGGCACTAACTGGCTGATTTTTATCTGGGCCGTCAATGCCAACCATATGCTTGATGCCAGTCTCGGTTACTACATTAACCCATTGATTAATGTTTTATTGGGGATGTTATTTCTTGGCGAAAGGCTAAGAAAACTGCAATGGGTCGCTGTTGCACTGGCTGCCACTGGCGTAATCATCCAACTGGTTGCCTTTGGCTCGGTTCCATTAGTTGCTATGGCGTTGGCCGGCACATTTGGCTTTTATGGTCTATTGCGTAAAAAAGTCAGTGTTAATGCCCAAACAGGCCTGTTTGTCGAAACTTTAGTATTGATGCCTGCCGCTCTGATTTATGTGTTATGGATCGCCAACTCTGCCACATCAAACTTTGCCGACAATGCGACAAGCTTAAACTTGCTACTGGTTGCCGCAGGTGTGATCACCACCTTGCCATTACTCTGTTTCACTGGTGCTGCGAATCGCTTGAAACTATCGACGTTAGGTTTTTTCCAGTATATCGGACCAAGCTTAATGTTTTTACTTGCAGTGGCGGTGTACGGCGAAGCGTTCTCACTCGATAAAGCCATGACCTTTGTCTTTATTTGGGGTGCATTAGTTGTCTTCAGCTTTGACGGCTTACGCAATAATCGCCGCAACAAAAAACACTCACAGACCAGCAGCAAATAACTGTCTTAATGGTTGATCGTTTTTTACAAGACAAACCAAACCTTCAACGTTAAGCTTGGTGAAACATTCACCAAGCTTTTTGTTATGGAACACGCCAATTATCGCAACACCATCAGTGAGTCGATAAACCTAATTGACGCACATTACCAACGCTTTAGCTTTCAACGTCATTATCATCTCGACTTTCATATTGGCTTGATCACTCAAGGCGAACAAAAGTTCCAGCACAAAGGCAGCACGCATCACGTGCAACAGGGTCATGTTGTGATCATGCAGCCCGACGAGTTGCATGATGGCCACTCAGTACTTGCCAGTGGTTATCAAACCAAAGTGTTCTCTCTTAACCCACAATGGTTATCAAGTCTCGCCAATGAAAGCAACTCGCATAATATGGTTAGTTTTCGTCAGCCGGTACTTAGTGACCCAGTAATTTTCAGACAGCTTTATCAACTGCACCAACTGCTCGCAGGGCAAAATCTCAGTCAACTCGCAAAAGATTGCTTACCTTTGGAGGGCTTTGAGCGACTATTCAAACACTATGGTCAAACGCAAGCTCCCACGATACATAACTTAGGAACCCAATCGACAGAAATACTTAAAGAGTTTATTTGGCACAATATTGATCTGCCAATTAGGCTCGAGCAGTTGGCGAGCTTGTGCGATCTTACTCCGACTCAGTTCCAACGCCATTTCAAAGCGACTATGGGAATGAGCCCTTACGCATGGCTCAGTCGACTGCGTCTTGAATACGCAATGAAGTTGTTGCGTGAAGGTCATAGTGCCACACAAGTCGCGTATCAAGTTGGCTTCTACGATCAGGCTCATTTCACTAAAGCATTTAAAATCAACTTCGGTATTACGCCGAAGCAAGCCTCGCTTTAATCTCACCAGTGATCAAAATTTACAATGATTCCACTCCCTAGCGCTCAATAATAGTTTGGTATTTACTTCACCAAGCAGCACAGACTGCAGACTAAGAATCATTGCTATGAACGAATTAACAATACTTGCCACACTGGCTTCTATTCACTGGGTTGCGCTGATGAGCCCAGGTCCTGATTTTGCTTTGGTGGTGCAAAACACCACACGCTATGGTCGACAAACTGGTCTTTACATAGCATTAGGGCTTTCTTGCGGTATTTTGCTGCATTCCATATTAAGCCTTACCGGTGTTAGTTACCTTGTTCATCAACACCCAGGACTATTTGCCATGGTACAACTGTTGGGCGGCAGCTATTTACTTTATTTGGGGATTGGTGCTTTGCGCGGGTTATGGTTGCGCCGGTATGCCGACCATTCTGATAAAAATGCCACTCAACAAACTGGTGATTTCCTACTGGCAAGCAAACGCCAAGCATTCTCTCGCGGTTTCGCCACCAACATACTCAACCCCAAGGCACTGGTCTTTTTTATCAGTTTGATGTCGAGTTTGGTGCCTGCAGGTATGTCACTTGGGGGCAAAGGCGCAGCTTTAGTCATTTTGTGGGCGCTGTCGTTTCTCTGGTTTGCTCTATTGGCTTGGCTACTTTCGAGCTCAAAACTACAAAGCAAACTGCATAATGCAGCAAAATATATCGATGCCGCGTGTGGATTTATCTTTTCGCTGATTGGTTTTACTATTTTATTAAGCTCATTAGCAGATATCACCATGATGCTGCTTGAATAGACGATCATCGATCATCCCGAACGCTTGTGAGAGATCTCTTACAAAAGGATACGGATATTTCGTATAGTCGCGCAGAAAAGAGAAAACAGCCACACGTAAGCTATTGTTATAATTACACTTGGTCTAAATTTGAACAATTATTAAGAAAAATAAGCGATTTTGCTAGATTGTTCTAAAGTGAGAAAGACGTAATATTAAACCTGTCGGAAGGATACTGACATGGAACAGGAAATTACCACGGATTAGGTAATCTTCAGGAAGAAGATACGGTTATTCAGGATGAATAGTCGGCATGGAAAGCAAATTGGACATTGAACGGACGCAATAGTAACTAGGATGGTTGCTACTAAGGATGGGAAATGGACACCTCTGGACGAGGCAAGGACTGAACATCAGGATGATGTCATGGACACCGCTCAGGGACCAAGTGATGAGAGCTAACGAGGATTGTTAGTGGACCAGGATAAGGTCAAGGACACCGCTAGGATGGCGACGAAAGGAATACGCTGAAGGAATACAGCACACTATCATGGATTTGATGCATGGAGCACTTTTAGTAGCCGGATTGCTGCGAGTAAGACTATAACCCCGAAGGGCCTTGGCCCTCGGGGTTTTTCTTTTCCTTCTGCATAGAGCACAACTCAAACTCTCTCTACTCTGAATAGTCATCTTCTGCCATAAACCGTCTCGATACGACATGCCTAGTCTGTACAGCTAACAATATTCTTGTGCAAAATAAGCGGATTCACACCGCTAGAAGCAAAGATAATTAATTTATAAATAACAATGCCTTATTTGACACTAACTATCTAATGTACAGCTTTTTAAGCTTTTGGACACCGATAGGCCAAATACTAAAAAGGCGTACCAAAGCACGCCTTTTGAACTCAGTTTTTATTGGCTAATTAGAGTTTTTCTAATCGCGCATAAGCGGTGACGAGCCACTTGATACCTTCACCATTAAAAGCAACTTGTACTCGGCTTTGTGGACCACTACCTTCAAAGTTGATAATAGTGCCCTCACCAAATTTTGGATGCAGTACGCGAGAGCCTAAAGTGAAACCTGTTTCGTTAAAGTTTTCCTTTACGACCGTTTGACTAAAGCGACCTGCGCTGGTTGGACGGCTCACTTGCGCTTTCATACGCACCTCATCCAAACAAGCTTCTGGCAACTCTTTAATAAAACGCGACGGTTTGTGGTACTTATCCTGACCATACAAGCGACGCATCTCTGCATAGGTGATATAAAGCTTTTCCATCGCACGCGTCATGCCTACATAGCAAAGACGACGTTCTTCTTCCAAGCGGCCTGCTTCTTCAGCAGACATTTGGCTTGGGAACATGCCCTCTTCGACGCCCACCATAAACACCAGTGGGAACTCCAGACCTTTTGCACTGTGTAGCGTCATTAGCTGCACCGCATCTTCAAACTCGTCCGCCTGACCCTCGCCAGCTTCTAATGCAGCGTGAGTCAAGAAAGCGGTTAGCTCACTCATTTCATCCGCTTCTTCCGGCTTTTCAAACTGACGCGTTGCGGTAACCAGTTCTTCCAAGTTCTCAATGCGCGCCTTAGATTTTTCGCCTTTCTCTTGCTCATACATTGCAAACAAACCCGAGGATTTGATCACATGGTCTGTTTGTTGATGCATTGGCATTTCACAAGTGTCATCTTCCAAGGCATTGATTAGCTCAATAAAACGACTTAACGCTCCCGCAGCACGCCCCGTCAGCACCTGCTCGTCAATCAGTGCGATACTCGCTTCCCACAAAGTGCAACCACGATCACGAGCGGCAAAACGCACTGTTTCCAAGGTCTTATCACCTAAGCCACGCGTTGGAGTATTCACGATACGTTCAAATGCCGCATCATTGTCACGGTTATTTATCAAGCGCATATAACCTAACGCATCACGGATCTCTTGGCGCTCGAAGAATCGCATCCCGCCATAAATTCGATATGGCAAGCCCGCTTGCAGCAACGCTTCTTCCAACACACGTGATTGGGCGTTATTGCGGTACAGCATGGCAGTATCGTTCAGCGCGCCACCTTTGTCTTGCCACTCTTTAATTTTGCCAACCGCAAAACGCGCTTCATCCAACTCATTGTAAGCGGCATAAACAGAAATAGGCTCACCCACATTACCATCAGTCCATAGCTCTTTACCCATACGCTCTGTATTGTTGGCAATCAGCGTGTTAGAGGCTTCTAGAATGGTTTTAGTCGAGCGGTAGTTTTGCTCCAAACGAATCGTATTAACACTAGGAAACTCGAGGGTAAATTTCTCAATGTTTTCAATTTTAGCGCCACGCCAACCATAAATTGATTGGTCATCATCACCGACGATCATTACGCGCGTATCAACCCCTGCCATCATACGAAGCCAAGCGTATTGGATATTGTTGGTATCTTGAAATTCGTCAACCAAGATGTGTTTAAAGCGAGCTTGGTAATGCTCTCGAATCGCCGCTTTATCACGCAACAATTCATGTGCTCTTAATAAAATTTCAGCAAAATCGACTAAACCTGCTCGGTCACAAGCTTCTTGATAAGCGCTATAAAGCTGCAAATAAGTTTTGGTAACTGGATCATGGTAAGCATCTATGTGCTGCGGGCGCAGACCTTCATCTTTCTTGCCGTTAATCCACCAGCAAACTTGGCGAGGTGGCCACTGTTTTTCATCAAGATTCTGTGCTTTGATCAAACGTTTGAGCAAACGCTGCTGATCATCGCTATCAATGATTTGAAAATCTTCCGGCAGCTTAGCATCAAGATAATGTGCACGCAGAATACGGTGACAGATACCATGGAAAGTCCCGTTCCACATTCCTGACGCACTGCCCATCATCAACTCTTCGATACGACCTCGCATCTCTGCTGCCGCTTTGTTGGTAAAGGTAACCGACATAATTGAAAAAGGTGACGCTTGTTCTACGGACATCAGCCATGCGATGCGGTGCACTAGCACGCGAGTTTTACCACTCCCTGCCCCAGCAAGAACGAGCAGGTTTTCAATTGGAGCAGCAACGGCTTCACGCTGTTTATCGTTAAGACCGTCGAGGAGTAAAGAGGGATCCATCATGACTAAGCTACTGGTTATTTATACATAAAAGTTGATTATAACCTAAACAGCTTGGTGATATGAGCAGAAAACCGAGAATTTTTTACCAATTTTTATCGCTTACACATCAAACAATTACATAACAAATAAGCATCATTTTTCGATCAAATTCAGATTTTATGAAATTTTCTCTGCTGCTTTTCTATCCTATTAAGTGAGCAAACTGTTGAACAGTCTGCCAAATTTAATCAAGGAAATCAGTCTGAGGAATCTACTATGAAAAAATCTAATCTAGCTGTAACTGCTGCAATCACGGGTCTACTGGCTATGGGTACGCTAACGGCAGCACCAGCAGTCGCTGCTGAAAAAGAGAAATGCTATGGCGTGTCTAAAGCAGGTAAAAATGACTGCGCAACCAAAACGAGCTCATGTGCTGGTACTGCTAAAGAAGATGGTCAGAAAGATGCATTCGTGGTGGTTCCGAAAGGTCTATGCGAAAAACTGGTTGGTGGTAGCACTGAGTCAGCTTAAGTCTTGTATGACGCGCTGAGCTCAACAGCGCGTCATCTCTTTTTCACGACATTTCTGCTAGGGATCAACCGTGACGATTAAACACTTTCACCCATCAATCGGGGTTGGATTACGCTCACCACATATCGACTATTTTCTAACTGAGCCTACACCACTATCTTGGTTAGAAATCCACAGCGAAAATTACTTTAAACCCGACTCGATTGCTCGCCAGCAACTGCGCCAAATCCGTCAGAATTATCAAGTTAGCTGTCATGGCATTGGTTTATCACTGGGTAGTGTTGAACGTGTAAATCCGCTGCATATCAAACAGCTATGCAATTTAGTTGATGACGTGGAACCTATCTTAATCTCTGATCATTTGAGTTGGAGTGAAAACGGTGGGCACTATTTTAACGACCTACTTCCTCTTCCATACACAGAAGAAGCCTTAACCGTGTTCTGTCGGAATGTGCTTGAAGTGCAAGACGCACTTAAGCGCCCATTGTTGGTCGAGAACCCATCGAGCTATGTAAAATTCGCCCACTCCACCATTACTGAATGGGAGTTTCTCGCCGAAGTGCAACGCAGAACCGATTGCCGATTGCTGCTCGATTTCAACAATATCTATGTCTCCGCATTCAACCACGGCTTCGACTGTAAGGAGTATTTACAAGGTATTCCAAGCCATAAAGTCGATGAAATTCACTTGGCAGGTTTTACCGTAAAACAACTCGAGCAAGGTGAGATTTGGATTGATACTCATAGTCGCCCAGTGAGTGATGAGGTATGGCAGCTGTTTCACGAGTGGGTGACAAAAAATGGTACACGACACACATTAATTGAATGGGATTTAGATATTCCGGCTCCAGATGTTCTACTCGGCGAGGCAAGTAAAGCGAGCCAAATCCTAACTGGTGGCGAGGTTAAATACTCAGTCAAGGAGGCATTATGAAGCTTGCGGAGTTGCAACATCAATTTGCCAGCGCCCTGCACTACCATGCGAAAGGTGAAGAGTGCCACATTGTCAGTGACCACTTTAGTGCTGACGAACGCATGCAGATCTACCGCAATAACTTTGTCATCAGCTTGAGCGAAGTCCTTGAGGCGACTTACCCCATGGTGAAAGCACTTTTAGGGGATGAATGCTTTGCGCCAATCGCGCGCCACCATGTGCTTAACCACCCTTTGACCAGTGGTGATGTTACCCATTATGGCGAACATTTTGACCAGTCACTCAATGCATTTCCTGCGGTGATTCAAGCCGCCCCTTACATTGAAGATGTCGCTCGCTTTGAATGGGCATTGGATTTAACGCAGCAACGTTACTCACGCCGACCGCTTGGCAGTCACACTCTCGACCAACTGGCCACGTTACCTGTTGAGCAGCATGGTCAAATACGCTTTCAGCTCTATCCCGATGTCGTGCTATTTGCTAGTGGTTATGCCACTTACGCTTTACATCAAGCCATCAACGAAAACCCAAGTGCACTCTCCCATCTGGATATTCAACAGCCACAACAAGGTGTGTGTGCATGCAATCACGCTGGAGAAACTTGGTGCCTTGCACTTGAAGAAGAGGTTTATCAGTTGCTTAGCAACATCGGCAAAGGGCTCACCTTACAAGAAATCGCCCCCTCTTATCTCACCGCCCTCAATCAACTAATTGAACTTAATTTGATTGCTGGATTTAGCTTAAAACAATCGCAGCCGGAAGACAGATAAGGAGAATATTATGACAACCAAAACCATGCTTGATACCTATGACGCTCTGATCGGCAAATTGCAATGTGTGTTTGTCCCTCTTCTGCTGTTGTTTTGTCGTTTGTGGGTCGCTTGGGTATTTTTCAACTCTGGTCTGATCAAAATCAGCTCATGGGATAGCACTCTCTACCTGTTTGAACTGGAATACCAAGTACCTTTATTGCCTTGGGAGCTAGCCGCATACATGGGTACTGCCGCAGAGCTTATCTTGCCAGTATTTCTTGCATTCGGTTTAGTCACTCGCCCCATGGCAGCCATCCTGTTTGTCTTCAATATTATCGCGGTAGTTTCTTACCCATTGCTATGGGAGAAAGGATTTTATGACCACCAGCTCTGGGGGCTAATGATCTTAATTGTCATCGTTTGGGGGCCTGGTCCAATATCCCTCGATAAGCTGATCAAATCCAAGCTACAAAGCTAATTCCCTAACCACCAAATACAACAAAGCCTTCCAACCGGAAGGCTTTAATATTTCTGCAAGATAAATCTCTTCCAACCCTTCTCAATGCAATTGAGCGTTTCTGCTAGGCACTCACTCTGCTATGTACCTTGTACAAACCCAAACTAGTTGGCGTTGTAGCTAGGCGTCCAAGGAGCAAAGCCTCTGAACATAGACAAACTATGTGATGAGGTTTGCGAGCGCAGGACAACAACGCTACAGCGCCAAATAGGCAGGATTAGGCTAGGATGCCAGAATGACGTAACAACGCATCAATCTCTGGCTCTCTCCCACGAAAACGCTTAAACAGCTCCATCGGCTCTTCACTGCCGCCCATCTCTAGGATGTTATTAAGGAAGCTTTGTCCGGTTTCTTTGTTAAAGATACCTTCCTCTTCAAAGCGTGAGAACGCATCTGAAGAAAGCACTTCTGCCCATAGGTAGCTGTAGTAACCTGCGCTGTAACCACCTGCAAAAATATGGCTAAAGCTGTGAGAGAAACGGTTCCACTCTAGGCCTGGTAGTACGGCGACTTTCGACTTCACTTCGGCTAGGGTTTCTAGCACGCGAGGGCCCACTTCTGGGTCATACTCTGTGTGTAACGTGAAATCAAACAAGCCAAACTCTAGCTGACGCAGAATAAACATCGCGGATTGGAAGTTCTTCGCCGCAAGCATTTTATCGAGCATCTCTTTTGGTAGTGGCTCGCCAGTCTCGTAATGACCTGAGATAAACGCCAGCGCTTCTTCTTCCCAGCACCAGTTTTCGAGGAACTGACTTGGTAGCTCTACCGCATCCCATGGCACACCATTGATACCTGATACTGCACCAGTATTTACTTGAGTCAGCATATGATGAATACCATGACCAAATTCATGGAATAGCGTCACTAGCTCATCATGGGTAAATAGCGCGGGCTTATCACCGACTGGTTTATTGAAATTACAGGTTAGGTAAGCCACTGGGGTCTGTAGTTCACCATCCAAAGTAATTCGGCGACCACGACAGTCATCCATCCACGCACCACCGCGTTTATGTTCACGCGCGTACAAATCAAGATAAAAACTACCACGCAGCGTACCTTCGCTATCAAAGATATCGAAGAAACGCACTGACTCATGCCAAGTGTCGACACCTTGACGCTCAGTCACTGTCATACCAAAGACGCGATTTAATACTTCAAACAGACCACTAACGGCTTTTTGCTCAGGAAAGTAAGGACGTAGCTCTTCATCAGAAATTTGGAATAAGTGCTGCTTCTGTTTTTCGCTGTAGTAAGCAATGTCCCAAAGGTTAAGCTCGGAAACACCAAACTCACTTTGAGCAAATTGACGCAACTCTTCCACTTCACGCTCGCCTTGTGGCTTGGCTTTGGTGGCTAGGTCATTGAGGAAGCCCAAAACTTGATCGGGTGTCTCTGCCATTTTTGTTGCCAGAGACTTTTCGCTGTAAGTGCCAAAACCCAGCATACGAGCGACTTCGTGGCGCAGTTTCAGTTTCTCTGCAATGATTTCACTGTTATCCCACTTGCCGGCGTTTGGACCACGATCTGAAGCGCGCGTTACATACGCTTCGTACAACTCTTGGCGTAGTGCTTGGTTGTCACAGTAGGTCATGACTGGCAGGTAAGAGGGAATATCAAGGGTTAGCAAATAACCATCAAGCTCTTTGGCTTGAGCCGCGGCTTGAGCTGCTGCCAAAGCAGATTCTGGCATACCGGCTAAATCTTTTTCGTCTGTGATGTGCTTGGTCCAACCCATGGTTGCATCCAATACATTATTTGAGAATTGCGAACCTAGCTCTGACATGCGCTTACTGATTTCGCCATAGCGACGTTGCTCTTCTGCAGGCAAACCGATACCTGACAACTCAAAGTCACGTAGAGAATCGGTAATGGTTTTTTGCTGCGCTTGAGTGAGTTCCGCAAATGCCTGACTACTCTTAATGGCTTTATAGGCTTCAAATAGGCCTTTATGTTGACCTACCCAAGTACCGTACTCAGATAGAATTGGCAGGCAGCTCTCATACGCTTCGCGCAGTTCATCACTGTTTACCACAGAGTTCATATGGCTCACTGGTGACCAAATACGACTTAGGCGATCATCCACCTCTTCGATTGGTGCAACGATAGTTTCCCATGTAGGCTCAGCACTTGTAGCCAATACTTGTTCAATTTTATCGCGACAATCACTAATCGCTTGCTCGACTGCAGGCTTAATATGCTCAGGTTTAATCTGAGAGAACGGCGGTAAGTCGGAAAAGGTAAGAAGCGGATTAGACATAATGCATTCCTTATGTTTGCACAAAGCGAACTGACGAGCTCGACACTGAATTCAGAGTTATCTCCCAGTTAAATATAGGTAAGTTAAGTGATTTTCAATAGTCATCTCGATGATTATGCTCACAAGCCAAGCGAAATAAGGGCGCTAACTCAATAAAAAACCATCCTAGGTCGATTCGCCAATACTGCCCCTCTCTCTCACTTAGGTATATACTAACCCCAATTGTAATCCCTAGTATGACCGTATAGAGAGTATCCCTTGCTGAGTTATCGTCACAGTTTTCACGCTGGCAACCATGCCGATGTCGTTAAGCACATTGTGCAAAGCCTTATCCTTGATGCCCTAAAGCAAAAAGATAAGCCTTTTGTTTACCACGATACCCACTCGGGTGTGGGTCGTTATGATCTAACCCACGAATGGTCAGAAAAAACTGGCGAATACAAACAAGGTATCGCACGCATTTGGGACAACCCAAATATCCCTGAAGATATCAAAAGCTACATTGAGTCAATCAAAACGCTTAATAACGGGGAAACTCTGCGTTACTACCCTGGCTCACCGCGAGTCGCACGTGCTCAGATCCGTCAACAAGACCGTATGGTGTTAACCGAGCTTCACCCAAGTGATCATCCATTGCTTGAACAAGAGTTCGAACGCGATCGCCAAGTCAGCATCTACAAAGAAGATGGCTTTAAGCGTCTAAAAGCGAGCTTGCCGCCACAAGAACGTCGCGGCTTAGTACTGATCGACCCACCGTATGAGCTAGCAAAAGAATACCGCGATGTGGTTCAAGCGATTTATCAAAGCCACAAGCGCTGGGCGACTGGCATTTACGCGATTTGGTATCCAGTGGTCAATCGCTGTGATATCGAAGATATGATTGAAGGTTTAGAAGGACTTGGCATTCGCAAGATCCTACAAATTGAACTGGGTGTATCACCAGATACCAACGAGCGTGGTATGACCGCATCAGGCATGATTGTGATTAACCCACCTTGGAAGCTAGAGAGCCAAATGCAAGAAATCTTGCCATTCCTGCAAGAAGCAATTGCTCCCGTGACTGGTCATTGGAAAGTAGACTGGATAGTTCCTGAGTAAAGATAACGCCGAAACAGATAGAGTAACGCAGCGACAATTCTCGCTGCGTTTTTGTTTGCCTTATTCCGCTTTGCTATCCTTTCATCGCTATTTGTCATAAGCAAAGTCACTTTTTCCCATTTAGCAAATTGCTAGACTCGATTTATGATAGGGGCATAGGATAGGCATGGTGATCGTGTTGAGTTGTTCACTCGTCACCCCAATGTATCTGTTATTAGATTAATAAGCTTTTGGAGAAAGTAATGGCGACTCATTTTGACTATATCTGTATCGGTGGCGGCAGCGGCGGCATTGCATCAGCAAACCGTGCAGCTATGTACGGCGCAAAAGTAGCTCTAATTGAAGCGAAAGACCTAGGTGGTACCTGTGTAAACGTAGGTTGCGTACCGAAGAAAGTGATGTGGCATGGTGCACAAATTGCGGAAGCCATGAACTTATACGCTCCAGATTACGGCTTCGATATCGATGTGAAAGGCTTCGATTGGAGTAAACTGGTTGAAAATCGCCAAGCGTATATTGGTCGTATTCACCAATCTTACGATCGCGTGTTAGGTAACAACAAAGTCAATGTCATCAAAGGCTTTGCTAAGTTTATTGACGAGAAAACGGTTGAAGTTAACGGCGAACTATACACAGCCGATCACATTCTTATCGCAGTGGGTGGTCGCCCTACTATTCCAAACATTCCAGGTGCAGAATACGGCATTGATTCAAATGGCTTCTTTGATCTCGCAGAGCAACCAAAACGTGTAGCGGTCGTTGGTGCAGGTTATATCGCGGTTGAAATTGCGGGAGTACTGAGCGCACTTGGCACTGATACGCACCTATTCTGTCGTAAAGAATCTCCTCTGCGTAGCTTTGATCCAATGATTATCGAAACATTGGTAGAAGTGATGAACGCAGAAGGCCCTACACTGCATACCCACTCTGTACCAAAAGAAGTGGTTAAAGAAGCAGATGGCAGCCTGACACTACACCTAGAAAACGGTGAGAGCCAAAACGTTGACCAGCTAATTTGGGCAATTGGTCGTCATCCCGCAACCGATGCGATTAATCTAAGCGCTACTGGCGTTGAAACCAATGAACGCGGCTACATCAAAGTAGATGAGTTCCAAGCAACTAACGTAGCGGGTATCTACTGTGTTGGCGATATTATGGAAGGCGGTATTGAGCTAACGCCTGTTGCGGTTAAAGCAGGCCGTCAGCTTTCTGAGCGTTTGTTCAACAATAAACCAAATGCGAAGATGGACTACGCACTCGTCCCTACCGTGGTATTTAGCCATCCACCTATTGGCACTATCGGTCTAACTGAGCCAGAAGCGATTGCACAATATGGTGAAGGGAACGTGAAAGTCTATACGTCTGGCTTTACTGCGATGTACACGGCGGTTACGCAACATCGTCAACCATGCAAAATGAAACTGGTTTGTGCGGGCGAAGATGAGAAAGTCGTCGGCCTACATGGTATCGGTTTTGCTGTTGATGAAATGATTCAGGGCTTTGGTGTGGCAATGAAGATGGGCGCAACAAAAGCAGACTTTGACTCTGTTGTCGCCATCCACCCAACGGGCTCAGAAGAGTTCGTGACAATGCGTTAATTCGCGCTCGATAAGCAGATAAAACTAGCCACGCTTTCAATGAGATAGCGTGGCTTTTTTGTTCAACACCTTCACTTTTGACTGATCATTTACTTCCTTCTGAATTTCGAACTGCAAATATGCAACACGACTAGTACTTTAGTGCGAGTTATTTCATGTATCCACTCTAAAGTCTCAACTTGTCATATTCTCGCAAGCTCTCCGTTCTTAAACTAATAAGCACTCATTTACATATCAAATATTAATGATATGTCGCGTATACATTTGCTTAGGGAGAGCTTTATGCGTAATTGGAGTCACGTGTCGATTCGAATTCGGATATTCGTAACATTTTCTTTGCTGACGCTGCTCAGTATTGCCAGCGTATCTTTATACCTAGCTAATCACGATTTCAAGCAACAAAAACAAACCCTACTTCGAGAAACCATTCCTGCACACCTAGACAGTCTTGGCGCAAAAATATCAACCTCACTGTTACCCTCTATCAATCATGCACAAGCATTAACAGAATCACTCGAGATCGTTCGCTGGCTCAACTCGCCAAGTTCAGTTGCGGATACCTCTGCGCTACAAAATGGATTTACTCAAATCAAAAATCTTTCTGATGCTGACATTCTCTTTCTAAGCGCAGAAAGCGCATATGGTCAAGAGTACTTTGTTGAGGCCGGTGGTCAGTTTAAACGAATGCTACTGGCAGACTATGTTAATGGTTACTTCTATCAGGAGTTTGTTGATACGAATCAAGAGTATGAGCTCAACCTCGACGAGGTCAATGGCAATAAATTTATGTTTATCAACTACCGAAGCAAGCAAACAAAAGCGGACGGCAAAGAGCCGTTGGTCGTTGCTGGGCTTGGAGTCAATGTCAACAATATGGTAGCGATTGTTGAGCAGCAAGTGATAGGACAAAGCGGTAAAGCGATGTTAGTTGATGAACACGGTCATCTAGACGTGCTTCCTAAAAATACCATTATTAACTCGGAGTCAAGCCAGCAAGCTCTACAAGATATGTTGGATAAAGAACAGCCCTACCAGATTACCACTCGCACCGTAAATGGAACGGAACTGTTCATTGCTAGTAAATGGGTTCCAACTATCAAACGCTTCGTTGTTTTGGAAACCCCTACAGCCGAACTGATGGCACCAATGAAGACTATGGCTTGGAAAGTTCTCGCAGTTTCTTTGATCGTTGGTTCTATAGCGATGGTCATCATGTACTGGCTGGTCAATGCGCTAGTACGACCACTACGTCAACTCACTGAAGGGATAGAACATACCGCAAGCCAATTGCACTTAGGGAAACATGTAGACGTTGATGACAACGCCGAAATCGGTGATGTCGCAAAGCAGTTCAACCATTTTATCGACTGTTTACAAAGCGCCATGCAAAAAGTCAAAAACACCACAGAAAACTCGACCCAAGAAGCCCTAACTCTTAAAAGTAACTCCGAACAAGTTAACCGCGCTTCACACGATCAGCAAGATTCTATCGACAACATTGCCACAAGTACTCAGCAAATTAATGTTGCTTTAGATGGACTTGCGCATTTTTGCGACGAGATAAAATCGGTGTCTGAAAACGGCCAGACCTCTTTAAGGCAAACCGAAAACATTATGGGTCACAGTGTCTCAAGTACTCAAGCATTGCAAAATGACATGATAAAAAGTCAGAAGGACCTCCATGATCTTCACACTCATACAGAGCGTATCTTGAAAGTCCTTGAGGTGATCAGTGCAATTTCAGAACAAACCAATTTATTAGCCCTCAATGCAGCAATTGAGGCGGCTCGCGCTGGTGAGCATGGTCGAGGGTTTGCCGTCGTTGCCGATGAAGTCCGAAGCCTATCCCAACGAACCCATGATTCGACTACTGAAATCCAAGAGATCATCAATAATCTGATGACTGCTTCCACCAATGTCACCGAGCAGATGACATCTATCCACCAAAGCAGTGAAAGTAGCCTACTTGAGCAAAATCAAGCAGCAGAGTCACTCGCCATATTGAGAACGGAGTTAATTAAGCTGTTTGATATGAATGCAAAAATAGCCCAGGAAACACGTTCGAGCAGCGACAGCCTCAATGATATTAGCGGTCACATCAAGAACATCGCAGTACAAGGCCGAGAAAGGGAAGCGTTGTTAGCCAATAGCCAGCAAGCATGCAACACCATCGTCAGTTCGATGCAAGGGTTAACACAAGATGTCGCCAGATTTAAAGGTATCGGATAAGTACTCACTACTTTTCTAACCCGTTTACACCTAAAACCGCAAAATAATTTGCGGTTTTTTATCGCCTTAACGTCCCTAACACCACTAGCGATTCCAGCGCACACTGCTCACAAACCTCAGAGGTAAAATACTTAAGGGATGATTCCAGAATGAAAAAACTGAGTTTACTTGCAGCGTCAATTGTCATCGGCCTTACTGGATGTGGTGGCGATGGTGAAGAGTCCGGCTCTTCAAGCGCCTCTTTTACCTTAACAGCCTTTGACGGCTATTTAAGCAACGCAATTGTATTTATTGATAGTAACGACGACAGTTCTTGGAGCCGTGGTGAAACCATTCTTGGTCTTACCAACCAAGCAGGACAACTGTCACTCGCTACGCGCCCTGAAGGCGTTATTGCGGTGCAAACGCTCACTCCAAATGGTGTCGTGCAACAACGCTTAGTCAGTGATCATCCCGAGTACGAAGGCATCTATACGATTGATATGGATAGACCCGCTCAACCAATGCAACAAGAGGTTGTTTTAAAAACCACAGCCTCCGCTAACGTGGTATCACCTCTTACAGATTGGATTGTCATTGCAATGGAGTCGGGTCAAAGTGAGCAGCAAGCGATAGAGAGCCTGACTACAGCGCTGGGTAAACCTGTCTCGCCATTTGATAACTATTTATCAGGCAATACCACCGACTCTGAACTGCATAAACTGGCACAAATATTAACCGAGACCAAAGCCAACAACGATATTGCTCAGTACAAACAAAATCGTGAGGCTGTGGTAACTAAGGCTCAAGATTTGGTGGATACCATCATCAGCGATCCCAACCTAGACGTCGACAATAGCCATTATATTCCAACAATAGAGATTGCATTGGACAATACATTAAGCAGCAAATCTAACCACCTTATCGTAGTCAACCAACACGTTGCGGGCGCAGTACAACAGACACTATCGTCACTGATGATTAATGACAGCTTTTCAGGGGTAACCATCCCATTAACCAAGTCAATCGATGGCATTGATACTGAGCTGTTCCAAGATGCCGATCAAACAGGCAGCATTGTCCCATCATTAGCTAACTCAGCGGAGCTGAGTGCAAAAGGGCTTAATGCGGTTATCGTCGCGGGGGCGTTAGAGATTACGCCAAATGGAACTTCACTGGTTTCTGGTGAGTATCAAATCAACTTGCAAGCAAGCGACCTAGATAGTGGCGGTAACTTAGTCACGCATGGTCAAGCCTTGTTTCCTGTCACCATTCAAGCTGCCAGTAATAACCAGTTACCCATCGCTGATGATAAGGTAAGTCAATCCCTTCAGGGGCAAATCACCGCCGATTGGAGCTTCCAAGTTGGCACTCCAATTAGCAATATGACACTCGATATTAGTAACCTATTTAATGATCCGGAAGGTGATAAACTGAAGTTTGGCACCCGACCAAGGCTCAGTTATCACTATTTGGAGCGTGGGATTGATGTGGCTTACTCTGCAGATTTTTCAACCTTGACCCTTTCGGGGACACCAACCGGTACTGCCAGTGATGGCACTATGTCGATTGATGTGCAAGATCACTTCCATGGTTACGGCGAATGGACAACGGTGGAACTTAAGTTGCCCGATATTACTCAGTAAAATCACCATACAAAAAGCCAGTCGAGAATCGACTGGCTTTTTCTTTAAATTTTCGCGACTTAGTTCTTTTGCATTGTGATGGGTGAAACTCCGAGGCGAAGTCGCTTGAACAGCCATTCACCTTCATACGTTTAATGACGAAAAGGCCAACTCTATACATAGCTTGTTCAAAACTACCCTTCAAAAATGAGACTTACATTCCACTTTAATCGGAAAAGAGCATAAATAATCATCTATTTGTCAGAAAAAATTGACTTTTTTGTGATTTAAAACACGTTTCAATTAAACTCAGATATACAAACCATACACCATTCCGTGAAAATGCGCCGCCTTTCGGCAAATTTTATAAATAAAACAAATAATAAGAAGGAATTTGTGTAATGAATAAAAAGTTGACCCTTTTGGCAACTTCAGTTGCACTAGCTCTAGCTGGTTGTGGTGGTTCAGATGGCTCTGCTGATAAAACGGCTCAAGCAGACAGTGTCGTTATCACTGGTTTTGATGGCTACTTTAAGAATGCTGTTGTATTTGAAGATCGTACACCCAATGGCAAACTCGACACAGATGAGCAAATTTTCGGTTTTACTGACAGCAAAGGTAATCTCGCGATCAATAAAGCAGATTTACCTCAAAATGCTGTACTTGCCCTGCAAACAATTATTCCTGGCGGTAACGTACAAAAGGCACTTATTGCTCGCGATCCCGTCATGTTTAGTGGGCAGTTTACTACGGATATGGATCATCCAACTCAAGCAATGAGCCATGAGGTTGTTTTACGCACACTCCCTGGCGAATCGATTATTTCTCCATTGACCGACCTTGTTGTCGTTCAGGCTGGGGCAAATCCCACACCTCAAGCCATTGAGGCCGCTAAAGACAAAGTAAACGAAAAGCTAGGTATTGAAGGCGATACGGCATTCAGTGATGTAATTGCATCACAAAACCATGCCTTGCATAAAACCGCACAAATTCTTACCGAATCAAAAGCAAAAGCTGGTGATAAATACGATGCCAATACGGCAATGACTATCGCTCAAGAAGCGACAGAGATCGTCAACAAACCAGAAAATAAAGAGTTACTCGATAAACCCGACTTTAAACCTTCGGTAGAAGTTTCAAGTGATGGTAGCGCTACGGTCAAGGTCAACAATAAACTAGAAATCAACAGTTCCGTTGTTGATGCAATCAAACTTTCACTTGAGCCAGTACTAGAGTCTCACGACATTCAGCTAACCATCGATCTATCGGCTGAGGAAAATGGCAAAAATGTCATGTTATTCAGTGATAAAGACAATAATCTTATCAACGTCACTGCCGAAATTATTGATATCCCAACGAATGCAATCATCATGACTGCGCGCGTCGACAATGGTGGTCAACTTGTCTTGAATGGCGATCTAACCGAAAACGGTAAGTTTGCTAAGCGTCAATCATACATGCTCAAAGTTAGCGCAGATGATCTAGATACTGAGAAAACGTCTGTTGGTGCGGTAGCCTCAATATTTACCTTACGCGTTGAGCTACCAAATACTGCACCGCAAGTTGTTTCACAACAACAAGCACTGCTACAAGACTGGATTGGTAGCATTGAGTTATTTGCCAATGTAGACGTTGACGCTCACGAAAAAATGTCAATTGCAGACCTGTTCATTGATGAAGAACAGACCAACTTGCAATACTATGCAAAAACCTCTGTTAGTGGTTTAAAGGCTGTTATTAACGAGCAAAATGAGCTGGTAATTTCTGGCAAACCAAACAAAGAATATGCCGGTGGTGAAACCATCACGATTACTGCATTTGATGGAATTGAGTATGCTGAGCAAGAATTCACACTAGCAGCAATCGAAAAGGCACCACTACCAAGCTTTAGTGTCGATACCCAGGCTTTAAGCAAACTGCAAAGCGAAATCAACAGCCAACTTGGTCAATTAAAAGTGAATCAGCCGATTGGCTCAGTACAGTTTGAAACCACTCTGGCAAGTATTTTCCCAGCTCACAACCCACATGGTCCAATTGAATACTTTGCTGGTTTAAAAGGCTCTGACTCTAACGGCCAAACGTCTATTCCAGGTCTTATGGTAAACGTCGACGACTCTACTGGCACTCTAACTATTTCTGGAACTCCAACTCAAGCTGTCAATAATGGTGATTTCTACGTTGCAGCCGGCATCACCCCTGATGCAGTCGACGGCATCACTTCGGAAATGAAGCGTATTACATTACCTAACGTACAAGGTGATGAGACTACGGCTCCAGTGGAACTGAGCTTTACTGAAGAGCACTTTAATAACCAGCTCTGGAAAATGGGTAGTTTTGCCCGTAATGACGGTGAAATTGCTTACGCCATGCTACGTAACTTAAATGGCACTCTAGCAATCTGCTGGGGACTAGACTTTGAAGAAGGTTCATCTCAAGACCCGTACAAAACCAATATCAGTCATCAAGGTAGCGATAAAATCCTGTCTATTTTACAGAACCTAGATAATCAAAGTGATTATGATAAGCAGGAGAATAAAGATTGTTGGGATGTCACCATTAACCCAAATGGTACATTAACTGAAGTAACGGCATCAGAGGATGGTCATCGCTACTCTTACCAGATGCTATATCAAAACAAAATAACATCGGGTGAAACACCTCAATACCAAATTATCTTAAAAACGGATGACGAGTTATTCTGGCTAGATTCAACAGACACTCCTTTTGCAGAAGTTGGAGCAATCGAAAACAAAGTGACTCTTGGCGCTAAAGAGTATGAGCTTGGTGTGGAAAGTCATAGATTCGGGGATGACACGATTCTAAGCTATACATCAGGTGAGTATCACTACACCAGCGAAGACCAATATTCGTTTACTTCTATTGCACCTGAAGGCTTATATACTCTAGGTTCATGGCTAGTAGAAGATAACAACGGTTACTCAAAACTTAAGGTTGTTGAAGCCGCAGGCGATCCTGAACTAGGTACTGAGTCAGATGAAAAAACGCGTTACCGCTATGTTCAGCGTGATTTCGGAGACTTCTACATTGGCATAAACTGGGACATCGCTAAGTCGAGCAACAGTGCAAATATTCAATATGCACTTTACTCAGACAAGGCTGAATCAATGAAACAGATTACTGACAATCTACCGATTGCCGAAGACTAAGCTACCTCACCATACCCCAGTTCAATACTGGGGTATGTTTTATAAGTCACTCTTACTTCACACACATCACATTCAGTAGCGATTTACCGGATGTTTGAGTGACTCTTCCACTTGTAAACAACGCAGAGTTATCAGCCCCCCAATATGGTAAATACATTGGCCATTGGTGACTCTTCATCACATCAGCAGCCAGTAATGTTTGCCATTGCTGTGGATTTGGCACTTCCATACCTAACACCTGACAAACATGGTTCGCTCTGGCAAAGTCAAGGCGATTCCACGGAATGTCGTATTCCATGTAGAACTGATCATCACTAAACGGTAGATATGGTACTTTGAAATGTAGGTTGCCTACTTTAAGTTCACGACGAATCGAAATTTCCAACTTATCGGACTTAGCAGCAGCCTTTTCTGGCACTGTTTTTATTGGTTCGATCTTCGCTGAACTGGCGGGCGGAATGATAGTTGTAGATTGACGAGCAGGCGTCGCGGCTTTAGGTGTAGACGACTTACTTACCACCGCTGGCGCGAGCTTGGTTTTCTCAACAACCGGAGGAGCACCTTTGACGACTTCACGCACAAAGGCTTCTTTGTATGGTTGCAGTTTCTTAACCGCTTTAAGCTCTTTATTTGCAGTACTAAAATCCTGATAAGGTCCGATCAAGCAACGCGCATTTTTACCTTCAATTTTCGCCCATACATCCGTCGATATGTGCTGATAAATTAACTTCGCTTCATCTACTGATAAGGGCTTGGACAACACACCACACTGAATCCAAAACGTAGACTGATCGCCTCGTGGTTGCTGCTTACCCCATAGGCCTTTGCCGATCGGGCAAGAAGAAGCCAGCAGCGGCAATTCTTGAGCAGATGCCTGAGTTGCGTCACACAGAAATGCCTCTGCACTGACAGGCAAAGTAAAGCAAGCGCCACCCAGCGCCATCATCGTCAGTAATTTGGCGCGTGTAGCAGAAATCGGCAGCATTTTAATATCCATATAGGTTGATTGACCTTTGTTGTATTGTATCTGGCGTTGGCGATTGACGAACGGAAAAGCGCCAAAATTAGAGCGACTTATTAGCCATAATTTGCTAATCAAACTCATCCACACCTCCACCAACAGTACCGCTAAAGCAAGAATCACAATCCTACTAGGGTAATTTAATCTGTGTTGAGAAAATGTGGATGCAAAAAAAGAGCCGCTTTAATAAGCGGCTGTTAGTTTAGGAAGTTTGCACTGTGTAAATCTTAGGTATAGATCACTATTTGGAGTCTAAATAACTAATTTGCGACCCGACAGCGAGAGAAAATATCCAACTTAGGTTGATAAACCTGCGTGCTAACATCCATGATTCCCAGTAAAGAGTGGAATAAGTTGTCATGCGAGTGCGTTTTCTTCCGTTTAGCGACTTGCTTTAAACAATCGTAGTCTATCTGTTTTACTGCTTGAAACTCTGGGGACAACCAAACAATGAACGGCACTGTCGTTTGATAGTCAGGGGCAATCGCATATGGCGCACCATGCAAAAATATGCCGCCCTCACCCAGTGACTCACCATGATCAGATAAATATATTAGGGCTGTGTTGTACTTATCTTCTAACTGACTCAAGCGTTCAATCAATTGACTCAACACATAGTCAGTGTAGCGAATCGTATTGTCGTAACTATTCAGAATCTGCTCTTCTGTACAGTTTTCAATATCAGCACGAGGGCAGTCAGGTTGAAAAACGGCCATTTCTGGAGGATAACGCTTATAATAGGTGGGTCCGTGACTGCCGATTAAATGTAAAGCAATCATACGATTGCCCGATAACTTAGCGACATTCTCATCGAAGTTTTCCAATAAAACCATGTCATAGCAAGTATCCCCATCGCACGTTGCGTCAACTCGATGACGATTCATCATCTGACGAGCAATATGGTCGGCAACGGTCTTATCTCCGCCATCATCATCTTCCCATACCATGCCAATCCCTGCTCGTTTAAGGATATCGATAACGTTATCTTGGTTTACTGCCACATCATGATCATAGTTATCATGAGTCAATATCGAGAACATGCAAGGCAGTGAAACTGCAGTTGCCGTACCACACGAACGTACGTCTTGAAATGACACAACATCCAATTTATCGGTATACGGGTTGGTAGGTCGTGAATAGCCATTTAATTGATAGTTTTGCGAGCGCGCCGTCTCTCCAACCACCAACACCAGCAGCGTCGGTTTGTCCTTTGCTTGGGTTAGTGCTTGAGACGATTGATGCGCATCCAAGCCAATATTCTTATAGACGATTGGGGTATTAAAATACGTCTGCTTAACATATTTTACTGTCGCCCCTACAAACTGAGTTGGGATAATCACATGCTTTAAGTAGCTATTATTTCGACCAACTGAGGCGTAATCCTGAAAATATAACCCTGCAATCGCGACAATAACCAAGACTGAAATCAGTATTGAAACTAACTTTAGACCAATCAACTTTAACCAAGACTGAGCTTTGATAGGCACCGACATCAGCCCAATAGCAGGTAATACTCCTAAGACAAGCAACCAAACGACCGAATAGACACTTAAGTAAGCACTTGCCTCACCACTATCCGTTTGCATGATATTGGTGATCATGTTGGTATCAAAGATAGTACCGTAGTTAAACCCAGCGTAGCTGACTAACGCAGATAGAATCAGCAAGATAGAAAAAAACGGCTTGGTGATGTAAGGCCAACTAAACAGAGTAAAAATAAGGTTAAGCGCCGCCCAGAAGAAAAAAGGAATGGAAATGATAAACCCCAGTTTCACCGTTTCCATCTGACTAAATATATGCTCTAACTCTTTGTAAATTGGTAGGTTAAGCACAACAGCAAAGTAGAATGCGAGCAAACATGTCACGGAAAAATATGAAAAAGATAAGCGACTTATACGTTTCTTCATTTATTTCTCTCCGATAAAGACAGCTCAAGCAATGCTTGTAATACACCCTCTTGGCCAAATTCAGCTTGGCTTGACCACACTTCATTGGTCCCTTTCCATACAGAACCGTCTGCGTGGATTGCTCTTATTGAGCCTGATTTTTCTAATTTCACGTCATACCTTTGGTTCAAGTTGCACACTAGCGCTCAATTTAAAAGCTGCCTATAAGACAACAATTTTTACAACTTTTCGAAACAAGACGGCAAAAACAAAGATTCCATATTTACAGCATAAACAATAGACGCAAAAAAACCGCGTAATTACGCGGTTTTCTTGTGGAAGACTAACTTGTGCTGGTTAAGCGTGAATTATTAACCCTTATAGATTTTGGGGTTAAATACATCTCGTAGCCAATCGCCTAATAAGTTAATCACCAATACTAACGTCACCAACACAATTCCTGGGAAGGCAGTAATCCACCACGCCCCCGAGAAGATATAGTTAAAGCCGATACTGATTAGCGCCCCCAAAGATGGTTGGTCAACAGGTAAACCTAACCCGAGGAAAGAGAGTGCCGCTTCCGACATAATGGCATTTGCCACCTGAACGGTAGAGATAACTAAAATCGGCGATAAGCAGTTAGGTAAAATATGGCGGAACATAATACGTGGTGCTTTAAAGCCCATCACTCGAGCGGCTTCAACGTACTCTTTTTTCTTTTCTGCTAATACTGACGCTCGAATTGTTCGCGCATATTGTGGCCATTCAGCGATACCGATGATCACTACCAACATGACCACCGCATATTGGCTGTAAAACTCACTACCAAAACTGGCTTTAAATATCGCCGAAACAATAATCGCCACCATCATAGTAGAAAAAGACAACTGCACATCGGCGAAACGCATTAAGAAGCTATCTATTCTTCCGCCAAAGTATCCTGCGGATAGTCCAATCACAATTCCCAGAATCAGTTGTAAGCCAACGGCTAAAAAGCCAATCGTCAATGACAGACGTGAACCATAAAGAATCGTTGATAGAATATCGCGCCCTTGCTCATCGGTTCCGAGCACAAAACGTTCATCGCCCTCTTCCATCCATGATGGGGGCAACTCGGAGTCCATAATATCGATGGAGCTCAGATCGTATGGGTCAGTCGGAGAAATGATCGGTGCCGCAAGTGCTAACACCAAAAACATCATAAACACCGCAAAACTAACCATCGCGACCTTATCGCGAAGGAAGTAGTAAAGAAAATCTGATTGCTTAAATCGCTCCCAACGAGAAGGAGCAGTGACTGTTTGATCCATGGTTATGCTCCTTTTCCTGTTAAGTTAACCGTCGGGTTAATCAATCCATACAGCAGATCGACAATAGTATTGGTCACCACAAAGATTAAACCGACAAAAATAACGTAAGCGGTAATCAGTGGTGTATCGACACGGTTAATCGCCTCAAGGAACAAAAAGCCCATACCCGGCCATTGGAACACGGTTTCCGTAAGAATGGTGTATGCCACCATAGTACCGATTTGCACACCGCCGACAGTGAGAACTGGTAGCATGGTGTTCTTCAATGCGTGCTGATAGTAAATTTTCTGCAGATTCAGTCCTTTCGCTTTAGCAAATTTAATGTACTCAGAGCTTAAAACTTCCAGCATTTCTGAACGCACTAAACGGATAAACAGCGGCAGCATAATCGATGCGAGAGAGATACATGGCAGCACTAAATGAGCGAGACCATCAACAGTAAAGTAACCGGACTCCCAGCCCAGTACATTGGCGGTTTCCCCACGCCCATACGAAGGCAACCAACCTAACTCAATCGAAAAAACGTACATCAGCATGATGGCCGTCAAAAACACAGGAATGGAGATCCCTACACTACTCATCGCCATCACCACTTTTGTAAAGAAGCTCTTAGGATGAATAGCTGAATAGACCCCGAGCGGTATAGAGAGCGCGACAATAATCACAGCAGCACCAAATACCAGTTCAAGGGTAGGAACTAACTTATCGAGAATAACGTCCGCGGCAGGACGTTTAAAAAAATAGGATGTACCCAAATCGCCCTGTAGTGCATTACCAACAAAGCGGGTGTATTTTGTAATGAAGGGATCGTTCAAGCCGAGCTCGTCACGTAAGGCTTGGCGTTCGGTCTCTGAAACCGATTGACCGACAAGCTCACGTAGCGGATCACCCAAGTTATCTTGAATGGCAAACGCCACTAAACTGATCACAAACATCACTATCAGTGCCTGAAACAGGCGCTTGACCAGAAACGAAAACATTCCTTGCCCCTTTCTCTTTCCATAGAAATCTAACTGCGCTTATGGCAGTTAAATAATCAGTCTGTTAGCCAGTACCTAGCCCGACTGATGCAAAGCTAGGTACCTGCAAGGCTGAGCATCAGTGCTCAGTCTTATCTCATCATCGACAGATCTACTTAACCACTAGGTCGCCGAAGTAAGGGAAGTTCATACCATTGATAATTGGTTGAATATCCACGTTGCTCTTAGCTGCCCATGATGGATCTTGCCAATGTAGAGGAACAAATGCCGCCTCATCATACAACGTCGCTTCTACCTGTTTTAGCATCTCACCACGTTTCACTAGATCCGTTTCTGTGTTCGAATCTTCAACCAATTTGTCCACTGCTGGGTTTGAATAGTAACCACAGTTGTATTGCCCTTTACCAGTCTCCGCATTGCGTGTCATAGTCAAGAACTCGGTGAAGTTACCTGAATCTTCAGTATCTGGGTGCCAACCAATCATCAGCATGTCAGCCGCACACTTATCAAACTCAGGCCAGTATTGCGCTTTTGGCATGGTTTTTAGGTCAACCTTAATACCAATTTTCGATAGCATTGCTGCTGATGCTTGAGCAATCTTGTCATCGTTCACGTAGCGGTTATTCGGTGCCATCATCGTTAGCGTAAAGCCATCTTCGTAACCAGCTTCTTTCATTAACTGTTTGGCTTTCTTCAAGTCATAACGTGGTTTTAATTCCTCGTTATAACCAGCATAACCAACTGGACTCTGTTGAGAAGCAGCGGTCGCAGCTCCCTTCATGATTTTCTTAACAATACCTTCGTTATTGATCGCGTAGACAATCGCTTGACGCACTCGAACATCTTTCAAAGCAGGGTTGCTGTTTTGGTTCATTTGGAAGGTAATCACACGCGTGCCCGGCATGGTGTAAAGATCGACACTTTTCGCATCCTGAATGCGCTTGTAATCATTGGGTGAAACTGGAGCAATCATATCTACATCACCGGACAGCAAAGCTGCAACTCGAGTGGCGTCTTCTTTGATTGGCACTAACGTAATTTTGTCGACATTGCCGGCGTCTTTGTCCCAGTAATCCGCGAAACGCTCAAATTCGACCTTAACGCCTTGCTCACGCGATGTAATAACAAACGGACCAGTACCTGATACATTCGTCGATGCAAACGAGTTACCGTGTTTGACTAGCTCTGCTTTGTCTTTGCCGTCTGCTGTTTTGCCTGAGTAAAACTTGCTATCCATTGGGAAGATGTAAGTTGCGACGTTTTCAATCAGTGGATAAGTGCCATCTGTCTTAACTTCTACTGTGTAATCATCAACTTTGGTTAGCGAGACCAATGGACCAAAAATACCTTTGAAATCTGGTGAGCTTTTCAGGCGGTTAAATGTCCAAACAACATCATCAGCGGTTAGCTCATTACCTGAATGGAACTTCACCCCTTTACGTAGGTTAAAGCGCATTGTTTCATTATCCACACGCTGCCAAGACTCAGCCAAACGCGGCTCAAATTTCATCTCTTGGGTAAAGCGTACCAGTGGATCAAACACCATGTGTGACATTTGCAGTGTACCGCCTGACAATTGCTCATGTGGATCCAAGGATACTGGATCAGCGTCATAAGCGACTGTGATGTCCGCTGCGGCTGCACTAAAGCTCAAGCCAGCAGCCATTAAAGCGACTGCGATTTTGCTCTTCATGGTTTTCATTGCATAACTCCTTATGCGGGATTTCAATCCCTCGTTGTGTTGTGTTTGCATCTAATAAGTAACCAACAGCTTGGTTACCCACGACTTATGCCGTTTTTACTTCTTCTCTTAGGCCAGTAAACTCCGGCATTAATGAAATAAGTTGTTTGCTGTACTCATGCTGAGGACGAGTAAAGAGTTGTTCTGTTGGCGCGACTTCCAATAGCGTTCCCATTTGCATCACCCCGACTCGGTCGCACATTTGACGAATCACTGGTAAGTCGTGGCTGATAAACAACATGGTCAGATTTAACTCATCTTGCAGATCTTTAAGTAAGTTGAGGATTTGTGCCTGCACAGACACATCCAATGCGGAAGTTGGCTCATCACAAATCAACAGACGTGGCCGCGTAGCTAATGCACGGGCAATTGAAATACGTTGACGTTGCCCACCAGAGAACTCATGTGGGTACTTAACACCTGCCATCACGCCCAAACCGACGTGATCCAGAAGATCGTTAACGATCTGTCTTGTTTCTGTTTCATTGTGAGTAAGCTTATGAAATCGAATCGGCTCTGCGATGATATCGAACACTTTCATACGTGGATTCATCGAAGTATATGGGTTCTGGAAGACCATCTGCATTTGACGGCGCATCGGACGACGCTCTTTCTCTGAGGTCAATGATGTTAAGTCGATACCTTCAAACGTAACGCGCCCTGAGTTAGGTTGGTATAAACCCGCAATCACACGAGCGATGGTCGACTTACCTGAACCAGATTCACCAACCAAACCAAACGTCTCACCTTCAAATACCTCAAAACTCACATTATTTGAGGCTTGAACATACTCTCGGCGGCTTTCAAACAAAGAATCCTTGGTAATGAAACGCAGGTTAACATTATCAACTTGCAGTAGAGCACCCGTATAATCACGCTGATCTTGGCTTTGCCCTAACCAGTGGTTCTTAATATCAAGCGGTTCAAGCTCACTCGCTTCCTCGATATAGCTCACCAATGGGAAACGGTCGAGCTTAACGTCTGAGCGTGGGACAGCAGAAATAAGGCTGCGCGTATAGGCATGGTCTGGGTCACCCAGAACTTTACTTGTTGCTCCAAACTCGACAAGCTCACCACGATACATTACCGCGACGCGATCAGTAACGTTAGAAACAACGCCCATATCGTGAGTCACTAACATGCAGCCTACATTGTTCTTTACACACAACTCTCTGATAAGGCTAAGTATTTGATCTTGGATAGAAACATCCAGTGCTGTCGTAGGTTCGTCCGCGATGATCAAATCTGGCTCACCCGCTAAAGCGATAGCAATCACCACGCGCTGGCGCATACCACCAGAAAATTGGTGCGGGTATTGCTTTAAGCGATTTTCCGGTTGCGGTATACCGACCTGCTGCATCAAAGAAAGCGCTCGCTGATAAGCCTCTTCATCGGACACATTCATGTTGGCGTGGATGGTTTCTTTAAGTTGATGCTCAACGGTAAAAAGAGGGTTGAGCGAAGTCATCGGGTCTTGGAAAATAAAGCCAATTTTCGAACCGCGAACTTGACGCATCTTTTGCGGTGAAAGACCTGAAATTTTCTCACCATCGAGAAAGACTTCACCACCAGCGACGGTTCCTGGTGGACTAAGTAGATCAATAACCGCGTTACCAACCGTTGACTTACCCGCCCCAGATTCTCCAACAACACCAACAATCTCACCACGCTCAATATTGAACGACAATGACTTTACTGCGGCGTGCACCCCGTGACGAGAAGGGTATTCAATACGAAGATTTTTTACTTCTAAAAGCGACATTACCAGACCTCTACTGCTGCGGCAGATCCCTGCCCTGTCTGTAAAATTGATTCCATTCAACTGCCAGCATGCTGTTCTGGTAGTTACAAGCTGTTCAATTTGGCAAATATTTCACACAATTGCAACAAAGACAGAATAAAAAGTTGTCTTTGCTCATATTTTAAGCAAGTCGTAATCTTGCCAGTGCATAAATATCTAGTCAAATAGAATCTCAAACTAAATACATCAATATAACCAGCCAACCTCATCCGATAGTTATTGAATATTTAGTCACAATTCACTTTTAACAAATACAAAACAAACAACCACCACAAGTTATTATGAGAGCCACTAAAATTAAAATTTGTTAGAAAAGCAGATGGATAAACCACACTCAAAACACATAATAGTCTTAATGACTTTATAGTTATTACCGAGTTATGTCGGCGATAGGCACTAAACAAGCACTGTTAATTGAGTAACTCAGGCGGATAAATGGGGACAATCAGTTGAGGTCTTAAGTGGTAAATAGTGAAGAGAAAAGCGATAAGTTAAGTTTCGGAGGGTTGGCATATTTGCCGCTTTCGCCAAACTTTAGATGTGAAAAAGCCCTAGTCTTTTGTCGGGGACGCCCAGTCTAGGGCTTCGTATAGTGGTCGGTGAAGAGGGATTCGATTGGACTGGCACTCCATTGGACTGGCACTCCAGACCCCGACTCAGCATGTGCAGACTTAGCTTTATGCTGTAAATGCAAAAAGGCCCCGTCATTTCTGACGAGGCCTTGAATGGTGGTCGGTGAAGAGGGATTCGAACCCCCGACCCTCTGGTCCCAAACCAGATGCGCTACCAAGCTGCGCTATTCACCGACGATGTTTTATCTCAATTCTTCATTAAGAAAGGAAGCTAAGCTACCTGAACCATTTTCATAAAGAAAAATGGGGTGGCTAACGGGATTCGAACCCGCGACAACCGGAATCACAATCCGGGACTCTACCAACTGAGCTATAGCCACCATCAAGTTGTGCTGTTTACCGTTTAAAAACGTTAAACTAAATAGTGGTCGGTGAAGAGGGATTCGAACCCCCGACCCTCTGGTCCCAAACCAGATGCGCTACCAAGCTGCGCTATTCACCGACAAGTTATTTTTTTACTTGGTTTGCGTTGAGGGTCAACCCTCTGGTCCGCTTATTCCAAGAGCCGAGATGCGCTACAAGTAACACGATTCACCGACGATGTTTTATCTTAATTCTTCATTAAGAAAGGAAGCTAAGCTACCTAAACCATTTCCATAAAGAAAATGGGGTGGCTAACGGGATTTGAACCCGCGACAACCGGAATCACAATCCGGGACTCTACCAACTGAGCTATAGCCACCATTGTTTTTTCACCGATTACCTCCAGGCATATGGCGCGCCCGAAAGGATTCGAACCTTCGACCTTTGGCTCCGGAGGCCAACGCTCTATCCAGCTGAGCTACGGGCGCATGCCCCATCGGCGGAGTGGAATAATACGGATATCACACTATTGCGTCTAGTACTTTTTCAACTTTTTTTATCGTTTGACGCCTTTTTCAACAATAAAGGTCAAATAAAACGCACATTAGCATGTGATGTACCCCCGCTCGTTGTGAAGTTATTGTTTATTGCAACAACTTATCGAGATATAATCACCCACTGTTTACATTGATTTAACAGTCAATTTGGTCTGTTTGTCAAATGACACTCTAATTAAAAGGTAAGCATGAACTTACCCTCAGGAATGTATAGTGAGTTTAATGGATATGTCTCGAAAAATCTTAACCGCTTTGATCGCTGCAGCAACATTTTCTAGTGCGACTTTTGCAGCCAATGTAAGCCAAGAAGAATATGATGCAATTGCAGAAAGGATTAAACCTGTGGGTGATGTTTACCTTGCGGGCAGTGAACCCGTAGCAGCAGTACCTACTGGTCCACGTGATGGCGCCACCGTCTATGGTACTTTCTGTACAGCTTGTCACTCTACTGGCGTGAGCGGTGCACCAAAAACAGGTAATGCCGACGACTGGGCTCCTCGAATTGCCCAGGGTCGCAGTGTATTGAACGATCATGCCATCAACGGCTTCAATGCCATGCCAGCAAAAGGCTCATGTATGGACTGCTCTGACGATGAAATCATCGCGGCTATTGACCATATGATTGAAGGTTTATAATTCGGTGTAAATGCAAAAAAGGCTTGGGAAACCAAGCCTTTTTATTATCACTCAAAGCACGATTATTTCTTAAACATCGCTCTAAGGTTCGCGATATGTGCCTGCCCTTTAGCCATACGCTCTTCTTGGGTAACCGGCTTTTTGGTTTGCTCCCATTCCACATCATCAAATGGCAGCTCATCTAGGAAACGACTTTGGGTTGGTTTAAGCAACTCACCAAACTGACGACGCTCACGACACATCGTAAAAGTTAACTCTTTCTGCGCACGAGTAATTCCCACGTACATCAGACGGCGCTCTTCTTCAACATTGTCTTCATCAATACTGGTTTGATGCGGCAAGATCCCTTCTTCGGTACCAATAAGGTAAACGTACGGAAACTCCAAACCTTTTGATGCATGCAACGTCATCAACTGCACAGCATCGCTGTCGTCGTCCTCTTCACCTCGCTCCATCATGTCGCGTAGTGTGAGTCGCTGCACCACCTCTCGCAAGGTCTTCTCTTCCTGGTCATAGTTGTCTCCTTCAAGATCAGAAACAATCCAAGAGTAAAGGTCGGAGACATTCTTCATCCGCATCTCGGCCGCTTTCGGGCTAGCTGATGTTTCGTACAACCAATCTTCATAATGAATGTCACGCACTAACGAGCGCACCGCTTCAACCGTGTCGCCACGCTCAGCTTGATCTGCAATTGCCACTAACCAAGTAGTAAAACGACGAAGATTTTCTAAACCTCGACCAGAGAGATGTTGCTCTAAGCCCATTTCAAAGCTCGCCTCAAACAAGCTCTTTCCGCGCATATTGGCGTAACTGCCGAGTTTTTCTAACGTAACAGGGCCAATCTCACGTTTCGGCGTATTCACAATACGCAAAAACGAGTTGTCATCGTCTGGGTTCACCAACACTTTTAAGTAGCCCATGATGTCTTTTATCTCAGCACGAGCAAAAAACGAGGTTCCACCTGAAAGTTTGTATGGTACGCGGTTTTGCATCAACGACTTTTCTATCAGACGCGACTGATGGTTACCACGATAGAGAATGGCGTAATCACGATAATCGGTACGGTTTAAAAATTTATGAGCGATAATTTCACCCGTCACCCGCTCCGCTTCATGATCTTCATTTTTTGCCATCAATACTTTGAGCTTCTCACCATCCGGAAGCTCTGAGAACAGAGACTTCTCATACACGTGAGGGTTGTTGGCAATCAGGATGTTGGCACAACGCAAAATGCGATTGGTAGAACGGTAGTTTTGCTCAAGTTTTATTAACTTGAGGCTCGGGTAATCCTCACCAAGCAGCACTAAGTTTTGTGGCTTTGCACCACGCCAAGAGTAGATCGACTGGTCATCATCACCTACCACGGTAAAGCGCGCTCGTTCACCTACAAGCAAACGAACCAACTCATATTGGCTGGTGTTAGTATCTTGATATTCATCCACCAGCAAGTAGCGGATCTTGTTTTGCCATCGTTGACGAACTTCACTATTGCCACGCAATAGCAAAACCGGCATCAAAATTAAATCATCAAAATCGAGCGCGTTATAAGCTCGCATTTGCTTCTGGTACATCTCAAAGCAGAACGCAAATAGCTGCTGTTGTTCACCTTGAGCTCGAGCCTTCGCTTCATCTGGTGACAACATGTCATTCTTCCAGTTTGAGATCGTACTCATTAGTTGACGAAGCAAGTCTTTGTCGCCATCTAGCTGTTTCTCAGTGAGGTCTTTCAACAGTGCGAGTTGGTCTTGATCATCAAACAGAGAAAAACCAGATTTTAAACCCAGATGCTTATGTTCACGTTTAATGATGTTAAGACCAAGCGTATGAAAAGTTGAGACCATCAAACCTTTCGACTCTTGCTTACCTAACGTTTGCCCCACGCGCTCTTTCATTTCGCGTGCCGCTTTATTGGTAAAGGTTACTGCAGCGATATTGCGGGCTTTATAGCCGCATTGCTGAACCAGATAAGCAATTTTGTTCGTGATTACACGTGTCTTACCTGAGCCGGCGCCTGCTAATACTAGGCACGGGCCTGACACATACTTAACCGCTTGGTCTTGTCCGGGGTTCAGCTTCATGGTGGTCTCATCCAGAAAAATTAATGGCGCCTATAATAATGGTGCAACACGACGATTGCTAATATTTAAGTCATAGGGTCAATGTGGGTAATTGCGATACTTCCACCCTTAGCGAGTTGACAAGATTTTTACTTAATAAGTGCAATACTTTATTGAACTTTTGGCGGCAAACTAGTCTATAATGAATGAACGTTCATTCATTGGCGGTTTAAATTGAATATCAATAAACCTAGTGTAGATAAAAGACAGCAAATACTCGAAGCCGCAGAAACTGTCATTGCGGAATCAGGATTTCATGGCTTATCAATGCAGAAAGTCGCTAAACAAGCTAGCGTCGCTGCAGGCACTATCTACTGTTACTTTTCTGATAAAGAGCACCTTCTTGCTGAGGTTCGCCTTAACGTCACTCAACGAATCGCTGACGCGGTTCAGGCTGGTATCGAAGGCGATGAACCTCTGAAAGATCGTTACCGAATTATGTGGTTAAACACTTGGAACTTAGCGCTATCAAACAAAAACGCGCTTAGCAACCAAGTGCAATATGATTCGCTCCCTTGCAATACCGATATCGAAATTCGTGCGCAAGAGAGACAAAAATTTCATCAAGTACATAAGTTATTCGAAGACGGCAAAGCACAAGGTTTGTTTAAACCAATTGCCAATGAAGTTTTGTCAGGTTTGACATTTGAGGCGTGTGTAGCACTTGCTCGTAAACATGCGTGGGGGTTTTACCAATTGGATGATGACGCTATTGAAGCCGCCATCAATGCCAGCTGGGACGCAGTAATTAATCACTAACTTGGAGTTCTAATAAGAATGAAAAAGTGGACTTTCTTCATGATTGTCATCGCCTTGCTACTGTTTGGTAGCGTGATCGGTTTCAATCTATTCAAACAGCAGAAAATCGCTGAGTATCTCGCCAACCGACCAGAGCCGGAGTTTCCGGTCACGGTAACCGAAGTACAACCGGTTGATTGGGTACCGGTTATTGAAGCGATCGGTTTTATTGAACCTAACCAAGGGGTCACCGTTGCGAACGAAACTAGTGGTGTGATCGACAGCATCAGTTTCGAGTCCGGAACTCAGGTTGAAGAAGGTCAACCACTGGTCAACTTAGACTCGGAAGTAGAGAAAGCCAATCTAAAGAGTGCACAAGCGAAACTGCCAGCCGCGCAAGCAAAATATAAACGCTACCAAGGGCTGTATAAAAAAGGCTCTATTTCGAAAGAAGCTTATGATGAAGCAGGCGCTAACTACTTCTCATTGCAAGCCGAAATAGAGAGCTTAAAAGCATCGATTGATCGACGTGAAATCAAAGCACCATTTGCAGGTGTGGTGGGTATTCGTAACGTTTACCTAGGTCAATACTTGCAAGCAGGTACAGATATCGTTCGTTTAGAAGATACCACCGTAATGCGTCTACGCTTTACTGTACCGCAAACCGATATCTCTCGTATCCAGCTCAAGCAAGAAGTTGAAATCTTTGTCGATGCTTATCCTGAAACACCTTTCATGGGGTCTATTTCAGCTATTGAGCCAGCAGTCAATGTGCAAAGTGGTCTGATCCAAGTGCAAGCTGATATTCCAAACAGCGACGGAAAACTTCGCAGCGGTATGTTTGCCCGCGCTAACATCGTTCTACCTAAACTTTCTGATCAAGTCACGCTGCCACAAACAGCAATCACCTATACGCTTTATGGCGACAACGTCTACATCGTGACCGAAGAAGATGGCGCAAAACGTGTTCAACAGCACGTGGTTAAAGTCGGTGAACGCGTAGCGGATATTGCCCATATCCTCGATGGCGTAAAACCGGGTGACGTGGTGGTGACCACAGGTCAAGTCCGCCTAAGTAATGGTGCTAAAGTTCGCGTTGTTGAAAGCGATGCAACGACACCACCTGCTGAAACACCAATGCTGTAATTGGAGGATTCATGCGCTTTACTGATGTTTTTATTAAACGTCCAGTTTTAGCGGTATCGATCAGCTTTTTGATTGCGTTGCTTGGTCTACAAGCCGTATTCAAAATGCAGGTTCGCGAATACCCTGAAATGACGAACACAGTAGTGACGGTTTCCACCAGTTACTACGGTGCCAGTGCCGACCTTATCCAAGGCTTTATTACACAGCCTTTGGAGCAAGCCGTCGCACAGGCTGACAATATCGACTATATGACTTCTCAATCCGTATTGGGTAAATCAACCATTACGGTCAATATGAAGCTCAATACCGATCCTAATGCCGCTCTATCGGATATTTTGGCGAAAACTAACTCGGTTCGTTCCCAATTACCGAAAGAAGCAGAAGATCCAACGGTAACTATGTCGACCGGCTCAACGACTGCGGTGCTGTATATCGGTTTCACCAGTGACGAGCTCTCTTCAAGCCAGATTACGGACTATCTAGAACGTGTAATCAACCCGCAGTTGTTTACTGTTAACGGCGTTTCGAAAGTCGACCTTTATGGTGGTATGAAATACGCCCTGCGCATCTGGCTAGATCCTGCCAAGATGGCGGCGATTAAGATGACGGCAACTGACGTGATGAACGTCCTAAATGCCAACAACTATCAGTCGGCAACGGGTCAGGCTATTGGTGAGTTTGTTCTCTACAACGGTAGTGCAGATACCCAAGTATCCAACGTCGATGAGTTATCGAATCTTGTCGTGAAATCGGATGATGGTGAAGTGATTCGCCTTGGCGATATCGCTAAAGTCACACTAGCGAAAAGTCACGATATCTACCGTGCAAGTGCGAATGGACAAGAGGCCGTAGTAGCGGCTATCAACGCGGCACCTAGTGCAAACCCAATCAACATTGCTGCGGATGTGTTAGAGCTACTGCCACAACTTGAACGCAACCTCCCTAGCACCATCAAAATGAACGTGATGTATGACTCGACCATCGCAATTAATGAGTCGATTCATGAAGTTGTAAAAACCATCGTTGAAGCGGCAGTCATCGTACTGGTGGTCATTACTCTGTTCCTAGGTTCTTTCCGTGCGGTAATTATCCCAATCGTCACCATTCCACTCTCACTGATTGGTGTGGCGATGGTGATGCAGGCAATGGGCTTCTCTTGGAACTTGATGACACTACTGGCAATGGTTCTCGCCATCGGTCTGGTGGTGGATGACGCGATCGTAGTACTGGAGAACGTTGACCGTCACATCAAACTCGGTGAATCACCGTTTCGCGCTGCGATTATCGGTACTCGCGAAATTGCGGTACCCGTTATTGCGATGACACTAACACTGGGTGCGGTGTACGCGCCGATCGCTCTGATGGGGGGTATCACTGGCTCACTGTTTAAAGAGTTCGCTCTAACGCTCGCCGGTTCGGTATTCGTGTCCGGTATCGTGGCACTGACACTGTCGCCAATGATGTGTTCAAAAATGCTTAAAGCGAATGAAGAGCCAAGCAAGTTTGAACAAAAAGTGCATCATGTTCTTGATGGCATGACCAATCGCTACGCGAAAATGCTCAAAGCAGTCATGGACCACCGTCCTGTCGTTCTCGCTTTCGCAGTGATCGTATTTGCCACACTACCAGTGCTGTTTAAGTTTATCCCAAGTGAGCTGGCGCCTTCTGAAGATAAAGGCGTCGTGATGTTGATGGGTACTGCCCCATCGAATGCAAACTTGGATTACATGCAAAACACCATGAACGACGTAAACAAGATCTTGTCTGATCAGCCAGAAGTGGCGTTTGCGCAGGTGTTTACAGGTGTGCCGAACTCAAACCAAGCGTTTGGTATTGCTTCGATGGTGCCTTGGAGTGAGCGTGATACTAGCCAAGCTGAGGTAACGAATCGCGTGGGTGGTTTGGTTGCTAACGTGCCAGGTATGGCAGTAACAGCCTTCCAGATGCCAGAACTACCAGGGGCAGGCTCAGGTCTACCAATCCAGTTTGTCATCACCACACCAAATGCGTTTGAGAGCCTATTTACGATTGCCACTGAGGTGCTGACGCAAGTGAAGTCTAACCCGATGTTTGTCTACTCGGATCTGGATCTGAACTACGATTCAGCAACGATGAAAATCAATATCGATAAAGACAAGGCTGGTGCTTACGGCGTGACGATGCAAGACATTGGTATCACGTTAAGTACCATGATGGCCGATGGTTACGTTAACCGCATCGATCTAAATGGTCGTTCGTACGAAGTTATTCCTCAGGTTGAGCGTAAATGGCGCTTAAACCCAGAATCAATGAATAACTACTACGTACGCGCAGCCGATGGTAAAGCGGTGCCTCTTGGTAGCCTAATTACCATTGATGTGGTTGCTGAGCCTCGCTCACTACCACACTTCAACCAGCTAAACTCAGCCACCGTTGGTGCCGTACCCGCACCGGGCACGGCTATGGGTGATGCGATTACTTGGTTTGAAGATGTCGCTGCCGATACCCTACCAAGTGGTTATAACCACGATTACATGGGTGAGGCTCGCCAATACGTAACAGAAGGTAGCGCACTCTACGCTACATTCGGCCTCGCTTTGGCTATCATCTTCTTGGTTCTTGCGATTCAGTTTGAATCAGTCAAAGACCCAATCGTAATCATGGTGTCGGTACCGCTGGCGATCTGTGGTGCATTGATTGCTCTGGCTTGGGGCGCGGCAACGATGAACATCTACTCGCAGGTCGGTCTGATCACGCTGGTTGGTCTTATCACCAAACACGGTATCTTGATTTGTGAGGTAGCCAAAGAAGAGCAGCTACACAACAAACTCAGCAAAATGGATGCGGTGATGGAAGCGGCAAAAGTGCGTCTACGCCCTATCCTAATGACGACTGCGGCAATGATTGCTGGTCTAATCCCGTTGATGTACGCCACTGGTGCAGGTGCGGCGCAGCGCTTTAGTATCGGTATCGTAATCGTGGCAGGTCTTGCCATTGGTACGCTGTTTACACTGTTTGTACTACCTGTGATTTACAGCTACCTAGCAGAGAAACACAAACCACTGCCTGTGTTTGTTGAAGATAAAGACTTAGAAAAGTTAGCCAGAGTTGACGAAGCTAAAGCGGCTTGTCGTGAGCTCGCCAAGAAAAGCTAATCTCTAGTCGCGCAACTACTCACTTCAAAAGGTCACCTCGGTGACCTTTTTTATGGCGTCACAATGATGATAAGCCAAGCGCAAAAGTCGCTTTTTTGCCCTACAACTAGCGACATTTGCGTATCAATTACATAAAATGACGCCAAAGATACAGGAGTGTTAACACCATGTTTGACCCAAAGAAATTAGAGCAAATCGCTAAACAGATTCATGAGTCAATGCCGCAGCCAGTGAAAGACCTAGGTGCAGACGTTGACCAAAAAGTTCGCCAAGTAATTCAAGGTCAGCTTAACAAGCTAGACGTAGTAAGCCGCGAAGAGTTTGATGTACAAACTCAAGTACTTCTACGTACTCGCCAAAAACTTACCGAAATGGAAAAGAAACTGGCGGATCTAGAAGCGAAGCTTGCGGACAAATAAGCGAGAAAAGCTGATGAAGGTTGATGTGAAAGCATCAACCTTTTTTATTGGCTCTTTTCCTTAATTATCCTTAAGAGCCCACTCTATTTCGTCATCCTCAAGAGCGAGGGACGAGCGAGTTGGGGATCTCATTCCCTCCCCAAAAAAGCAGATTCCCTACTCCCTTCGGTCTAGGGAATGACAAGGTTTGGCTTGCGTATAGCCACCACCTCATGATTACTTCCTGCCAAAAACTAACGACTAAACTCCATTGCCGTTCTCCTCAAGCGCTCGCTATACCCGTCATCCTCAAGAGCGAGGGACGAGCGAGTTGGGGATCTCATTCCCTCCAAAAAAAAGCAGATTCCCTACTCCCTTCGGTCTAGGGAATGACAAGGTTTTAGAAGCGGCAAAAATGGATAATAAAAACGACCAAACAAATAAAAAGGCTTACCCCAAATAGAGTAAGCCTTTCGATTAATGTTGTGTCTGTACTTTGTATTTTTCGACTCTGTCTAACAGAGCTCTTTAAAGCTAGTACAAATAAAGCCATCCCGCAGGAAGAAACCTTCTAATCCCTCATTTCAACGCGACAGTACTCAGCTCACGAAGGAAACCGTTCAGATCTCGCAGGGATAGGGCGATAAATTCTAGGATGATGCGCACATCAGATAGCTAAGATTTATTTCAAAGCTATAGCGCTTAAATTCCCAACAAAGAGGTTAAGCTCTAGAGCAAAGAAATTAGCCGCCCACGGCGATATGCTTCATATCCGTCATATACCCACGCAGCTCTTCACCGATGTACTCAACTGGGTGGTTACGAATCGCTTCGTTTACTTCAATTAGACGCTGGTTATCAACTTGGTTTGATTCAACTTGCAGACCTTTACCAATAACATCTGTGTTTACTGATGGCATAAACTTCTCACGCAGTAGCGGTGTTGCTACATTAGCGAACAGGTAGTTACCGTATTCTGCTGTATCTGAGATTACTACGTTCATTTCGTATAGACGCTTACGTGCTACTGTGTTCGCAATTAGCGGTAGTTCGTGTAGTGATTCGTAGTATGCTGACTCATCGATGATGCCTGATGCTGTCATCGCTTCAAATGCCAGTTCTACCCCGGCACGAACCATAGCGATCATTAGAATACCGTTATCGAAGTATTCTTGCTCGCTGATTTGAACGTCAGTCGATGGGTAGTTTTCAAATGCGGTTTCACCCGTTTCTGCACGCCAGCCTAGTAGATTCACGTCATCATTTGCCCAGTCAGCCATCATAGTGCTTGAGAACTCACCTTGAATGATGTCATCCATATGCTTGTTGTATAGCGGACGCATCAGATCTTTTAGCTCTTCTGATAGGTCAAATGCTTTAATTTTGGCTGGGTTTGATAGGCGGTCCATCATGTGGGTGATACCACCAAACTTCAGTGCTTCTGTGATGGTTTCCCAACCATATTGCAGCAGTTTACCTGCGTAACCTGGGTCAACACCTTCCGCAACCATCTTCTCGTAACACACGATAGAACCCGCTTGCAGCATGCCGCATAGAATGGTTTGCTCACCCATTAGGTCCGATTTTACTTCCGCAACAAATGAAGACTCTAGACAACCTGCGCGGTGACCGCCTGTTGCCGCTGCCCATGCTTTAGCAATATCCCAACCTTCACCTTTTGGATCGTTCTCTGGGTGAACAGCGATTAGTGTTGGTACACCAAAGCCACGTTTGTATTCTTCACGTACTTCGGTACCTGGACACTTAGGCGCGACCATCACGACTGTTAGGTCTTTACGGATTTGCATGCCTTCTTCAACGATGTTGAAGCCGTGTGAATAGCCTAGTGCTGCGCCTTGCTTCATCAACGGCATTACGGTTTCAACTACATTGGTATGCTGCTTATCTGGCGTGAGGTTTACGACCAGATCCGCTTGAGGAATTAGGGTTTCGTAACTGCCTACTTCAAAACCATTCTCTTTAGCATTTTTATAAGATTGGCGCTGTTCATCAATCGCAGCTTGGCGAAGAGCGTATGCGACATCTAAACCAGAATCGCGCATATTCAGGCCTTGGTTAAGACCTTGAGCACCACAGCCAACAATGACCACTTTCTTCCCTTTCAGGTAGTCAGCTTCGGTTGCAAACTCACTTCGATCCATAAAACGACAACGACCTAGTTGGTCCAATTGCTCACGCAAGTTTAGGGTATTGAAATAGTTAGCCATTGTGGGCTCTCCTTTAAGAATTTTGTCCATTGGGTCGGTAATATTGATTACCGAATAACCTGATACTAAAACAGACATTAGGTTGCTTAAAGTGATATATTCACAATTAGTTATTGCAATTTATGCAACATGGATGTGACAAACGATGAACATTAAGAGCCTGCAACTCTTTATCCATTTATGCGAGAGTAAGAGCTTCGCTAAAACCGCAGAAGCAATGCATATCAGCCCATCAGCATTGAGTCGCCAAATTCAAAAACTCGAACAAGAGACAGGACAAAGCTTATTTGTACGCGATAACCGTAGTGTTGAACTGACCTCAGCGGGAAAAAAACTGTTGCCTGTTGCGCTAAATATTCTCGGAGAATGGCAAAACTACCACGCGCAGTTTGCCGATTCTGATAATGAACTTAAGGGCGAAATTCGGCTTTTCTGCTCAGTAACAGCGAGCTATAGCCATTTACCAGAACTGCTGTCGGAGTTTCGCCTCCAGCATCCCTTTATCGAGTTTAAACTCTCCACTGGCGACCCTGCACAAGCTATTGAGAAAGTGCTCTGTGATGAGGCCGATATCGCCATCGCCGCCATGCCAGATCACCTTCCTTCACGGGTGGCTTTTGAAACCATCAGTGAAATTCCCCTATCCGTTATCGCACCTTCGGGGATCAGTAACTTTGCTCAAGAACTACAAAGCGACAACCCCAATTGGAACTCACTCCCTTTTATTGTCCCGGAAGCGGGCACCGCTCGTGAGCGCGCCAATACATGGTTTAAAGCAATGAAAATTAAACCCAACATCTATGCTCAAGTTTCAGGGCATGAGGCAATTGTCAGCATGGTGGCGCTCGGTTGTGGTGTGGGAATTGCGCCAGATGTGGTGATCAATAACAGCCCTGTAAGAGATAAGATCGAGCGTTTAAAAGTTGCGCCTATCGCACCATTTGAGCTTGGCGTATGCTGCAAACGCTCACAACTTGAGAACCCATTGGTGAAAGCACTGTGGAAGGTCGCACAGGATAAATACATCACCCTTTAACTGGCGGATAGCAAATACAAAAAAGCCACGCTTAGCGTGGCTTTCGAGATAACGGCAATCCATTAAATAACGCGGGAAAATTGCTGCTGACGAGCACGGTCACGCAGATATTTATCAAAGCACATACAAATATTACGGATCAGCAAACGACCACGTAAAGTGACGCGAATTTCGCTTTCATCTACTTCCACCAACTCGTCATTGATAAAGGTTTGTAGTAACTCTAAGTCTTGAGCAAAGTACTGATTAAAGTTGACCTTAAACTCGCGCTCAATAAAGACTTTGTCGAGTTTAAAGTTACAGATCAGTTGCTTAATGACTTCACGGCGAACTAAGTCATCACTATCCAGAGAGACGCCTTTCCACAGAGCATGGCGCTGCTCGTTCACCTGCTCATAGTACTTCTTCAGCTCTTTCTGGTTTTGTGCGTAGGCATCCCCAATCATAGAGATAGCAGAAACACCAAAGCCCATTAAGTCACATTCACCTTGGGTTGTGTAACCTTGGAAATTACGGTGCAAAATGCCATTACGCTGTGCGACTGCCAGCTCATCATCAGGTAGAGCGAAGTGATCCATACCGATAAACTGATAACCAGCACCAGTCAAAGTGCCAATTGTCTGCTGTAGAATCGCCATCTTTTCAGTTGCTTGTGGCAAGTCTTCATCTTTAATCTTGCGTTGTGCAGCAAAAAGTTGCGGCATATGCGCATAGTTAAACACTGATAAACGGCCAGGCTGCATCTCAAGTACTTGTGATAGTGTCTTGGCAAATGACTCTTGAGTTTGTTTTGGCAAACCATAGATAAGATCAAGGTTCGTAGAGCGGAAGCCAAGGTCTTTTGCACGCTTAACCATAGCGATAATAAACGCTTCATCTTGCTCGCGATTTACCAGTTTTTGCACTTCTTTATTAAAGTCCTGCACACCGATACTTAAACGGTTAAAACCTTCTGCGCGCAAGTGATCAAGCATATCAAGCTCGATTTCACGGGGATCGACTTCAATGCTGATTTCAGCCGACGCTTCGAAGTCAAACTCGCCTCGTAGAATCGCCATGATGCGGCTAATCTGCGCCTTGTTTAGGAACGTTGGCGTACCACCGCCAAAGTGCAGTTGCGTGACTCGTCGCTCTTGCAGCAAACCTGCACGAGTACGGATTTCTAACTCGAGTACATCGAGATACTCATCAGCTTTGTGGGCGTGACGGGTAATCACTTTGTTGCATCCGCAGTAGTAACAAAGCTTATGACAGAATGGAATATGAATATAAAGCGACAGTGGTCGTTCTGGGTACGCCGTGCACGCCATATCAAAGTCTGCCACGGTAAATGCTTCGTGGAACTCTAATGCGGTTGGGTAAGATGTGTAACGTGGACCGGAGTAGTTGTACTTATCCAGAACTGTTTGATCCCACTCAATTTGTTGGCTTGCTACGACTTGCTGCGACATGGTGCTCTTTCCATTCTTTTGACTGAAAGGTCATGGTTACAATAACGGTCTATTTTGCCATAGGTACCTGATTGAGAAACCTCGGCTTACCGCTTTTTAAGTACAAAACTCAGAACTGATTCCAGAACTGATAAATCGATCACTCACATTAAGTGTAAGTGATCGATGCTCAGTTATCAGTTTGAGTTGCTCCCCAATACTGACGGGGATAGGTAATGATACCTATAGCATTTGGATATTGATTTGATTGTTGAGCGGCTGCACTTTTTGCTGCAACACTTTTAATTCTTCCACAATCGCATCTTGCAGACGTGATTCTGCTTTATGACGGGCGAGGTTTTGTTGCATGCGTTCTTTTTTACTTAACGCTTGGCGATCTTCGCCACGAGCCATGTCTTTCACTACATGGTACAACTCAGAGGTCGCTGGAAACTCTTTATCAAAGTCGAGACGCTCATCACCCTGAACATAATCCATAATGCAGTAAACGCGAATACTAATCTCAGATAGGTCGCACTGACCTTGAATACCCGCAAGGCACAAGGTGTGCACATTTTCGAAGATATTCGCGTTGCGCTTTTCAATCGCCAACTGCTGATGCCTAAGCTGCAACTCCTTTTGCTTCTTCAGTTGGAGAAGAAGGTAACCTGCATATGACGCTAAGCCGAGAATAATGACTCCACCCGCAATGGCTAACAAGGTTACATTCATATCTTACTGTTATCCTTTATTTGTATTGGTTGATATCTAACGACTCAAACTGAGACAGCAGATCATCATCCGACGCTGGTTTTTTCTCTGTATTGCTCTCTACAGAGTACTCTTCATCGTCATAGTACGCCTCTTCCGCGTAATCGTCAGCCTCTAGGTCTTCTTCATAGATACCCAGTTGCTTCATCAGCGCTTCAATGCGTGCCAGTTTTTCGTCTACATACTTCTGTAGACCCGCACCTAATTTTTCGCCTTCATCAATACGATCAAGCAATACGTTAAGTTGTGCATCATTTTCCAGCATCTCAAGCTCTTTTTCAGCACTTAGACGACGCTCTACTTTGGTTGGCTTCTTAACTGCTTCAACAATCAATGGAATAGGCTTTTTGCTACCTAAACGCGGATCGCGCTTTTGACCGTTAGTGAACTCTTTGCTTGCTTTCGCTTCTGAGTTACGGCTGCCGGTTTTTAGACCTTTGCGCTTCTTGTCTCTTTTACGTAGACGTCCTTCAACGTCTGATTGTGTACGGTTACGAACAACAATAACGTCGCCGTTACCACCAGATCTGGATTTTTTGCTACGACTCATTACTGGGTTTTCCTCAGCAAAATTACATCTTTTCCAACAAATTCAAGTTCGAGCTGATCCCGCTCTGCCAAGTACTCAAACGTTGCTCGGCTAAAAAAGATCACGTGAGTGAGATCGTTTTTGTAATGCCATGTCGCGAACGCTTCAACATCGATTACCATCTTGGTCATGATACCAAGCCAGCCATCGGGCTTAACTAAATTCAACCATTGCTGCCACACCATATCCGGCTGATATAAGTGCTCAATCACTTCCGTGGCAGTGACGAAGTCGTATTGTTCATCCAATACCGAGTTATCTGGGTGGTAATAGATGTCATACAACTTCATTGTGTGACCCTGTTCTTGCAACATTAGTGACAATGTTGGACCTGGGCCACAGCCAAAATCTAACCCTTGAGATTTCGGGGCGACTCGCTGACAAATCGGCTCTGCCATACGCGATAGAAAGCGGCGATAACCTTCATCACTGGGATCATTCTCATGGAGATCATAGTGTGCTTTCTCTGTCTTTGCATCAAGGCGCTGGTCAGGATTCACAAACACAAGCGCACAGTTCGAGCACTCTAAATACTGACGATGCTTATCTTCAAAGTAATGATGGGTGTGATTGCTTTGACAAAGCGGGCAGTTGTGCATTGATACATCCTTCTTACAGGGGATGCGAAACATACCAGAAACTGCCTTGAGAGTGGAGTACTATTGTGCAATAAATCATCAAATCGTCAAAAATAGATATAAAAAAAGCGATAGATTGACTATCGCTTTCTAAATGCCATGATGGCTAAACTGTGTTGTACAAATAATGTACTACAAATTTCCTTTTGTTTTTCGAGCTTTCCCTGCCAAAAAGGTGTTGTTTGTCATCATCCTAATGAATTTTGGTTATCCTTCTACTTCCTGTAGCTGAGCTCTTCCTAAGCCTGATCCTTTTCGCTGCCTGTACCATCAGGCGAGTTAACCATCCGTGTTTGCGTAAACATCCTGTTTACTGCTATTCCTTTATTCCATCAATCAAGTAGTCCTTACTTGCATCCATGGAGACTTCCCTAGTCTTTTATCCTGTACCACATCGTGTGGATGTAATTACTTTACTATTCGAGCGACGAGAAACAATATTATCTATAAAAAAAGCGTGAACAAATAATAACCAACAGCTCAAATGTATGTTTTTTATTGTATTTATCTCTCACGCCACCCGATCTGCCAATCTATGTATGGCAAATGTCTCACAAAAAGATGAGCAAGATAGCGGATACAAGCCAAAAGCAAGGCGTGACCAAGTTCACAGTAATTTAGCCAAGCATGCCATCAATCATTATCAGAATACCAACGACAAAAAGCCATGTTAGAAAACATGGCTTTTGACGAGTCTTACTGGAAGATAAGTGTTGTTAGTGAAGACCACCTACGTACTTAGATAGCACGTCGATATCTTCATCAGTCAATTTCTCAGCTACATCACGCATCATCGCGTTCATGTCATTGTTACGATTACCGTCTCTAAACTTCTCAAGCTGCAGCTTAATGTAATCCGCATGTTGACCTGAGATTTTAGGGAATCCGGACAATTCGGTACCGTTACCACGCGGGCCATGACAGGCAATACATGCCGCTAAACCACGTTCGGCATCACCAGCGGTATAGAGCACTTTACCTTGCTCCACCACGTTTTCTGGCGTTGTATTGTGCGCAAGCGGCAATGAAGCATAATAAGCAGCAAGATCTGCCATATCTTGTTCATTCAGTGGCATCGCCATACCACTCATCACAGGGTCATAACGACCTTGTTTACCACCACTCGTCATTCCAAGTTTCAGGTCTTTCAGCTGCTTCTCAATATACTTCGCATGCTGACCGGCCAGTGAAGGGTACATTCCAAGTAAACTGTTGCCATCTGCTCCATGACATGCAACACAAGTTTGAGATTTTGCTTTACCAGCTTCTATGCTGCCTTGGGCCCATACGGAGCAGCTGGCCAAAAGACTCACAATTAGCACTAATTTCTTCATGACATTCCATTATAATTATCAAGCTTCCAGTACCACTCTGCATTGCCACTCATGGTACAATAGGCGACCTCATGCCGAGTACGGTTATTTTACACAATTTCACAAAAAAGTAATCAATTGACTACACAAAGTCGAGATGGAGTTAACAGTGAGCGTAAAAATTAATTACCAAAACACCCATTTCATCACAAGTGCGCCTGATATTCGCCACTTGCCAGAGGATGAGGGCATTGAAATTGCGTTCGCTGGACGCTCAAATGCCGGGAAATCGAGCTCTCTTAACCGTTTGACCAACCAAAAGAGCTTAGCGAAAACCAGTAAAACACCGGGTCGTACCCAGCTAATCAACTTGTTCAAAGTTGCTGATGGTTGTCATATCGTCGACTTGCCAGGATATGGTTTTGCTCAAGTTCCACTAGAAATGAAGAAGAAGTGGCAGAAATCTCTTGGTGAATACCTACAAAAGCGCCAATGCCTAAAAGGCTTGGTGGTTTTAATGGATATCCGTCACCCGATGAAAGATCTCGACCAACAGTTGATCTTCTGGGCTATCGATAGCGGTATTCCCGTGCAAGTACTGCTCACTAAAGCGGACAAATTGAAGAGTGGCGCACGTAAAGCCGCTGTTCTTAAAATTCGTGAAGATGCCAAAGGCTTCGGTGGTACTGTAAAAGTGGACGCGTTTTCATCACTGAAAGGGTTGGGTGTAGACGTACTGCGCAACAAGCTGGACGAGTGGTTTGCCCCTGCTTTTGCCGAGCTAGCTGAAGAAGATTTCGATGACGATATTGAGTCAGATATCGATGGCGAATAACCGCCTTAGCTAAGAAGAAGCCTCGCATTTGCGAGGTTTTTTTATGCCTCTATGCGCCAAGCAAAAGAAAAAGCCTCACCAACTTGTGAGGCAACGGGAGAGAATTATCAGTTGTTATAGTTATGTTATTTAGTCTTCCGCAATTCTCGTGACTTTTCAACTTCCGCTATCTCTACCTTGTTTTGAGCAAGCATCAAGCTTTAGCCTAATAAATAAAAGGCTTAAAACAGAACTCTTTAACTCAAACAGTTAAATTATAAGTATTTATTTTTTATACGAAATAACAAAAATGTGATGAAGGAATATTACAGGTTTGCACCACTTAGTACCCGATGAACTCAGCAATATGCGGTTATGGTGAACGTGGTAGTCATACAAGAAAGTGAAGAAGAAGCGAGAGAAAACGAAGGATTGAAAAGTTTTCTTTGCCACAAGAAAAAACGCCCCAGCCAAACACTGGCTGGGGCGGCTGAATCAGCCTAATCCAATAACGTGAAACAAAAGGTCTGAAAGATAGAACATCTTACCTCTGTACCCTACGTCGATTAATGTACAACAATTGGTCAGAAATTCAAAGTTATTTTGTAAGTTTTTTTCACTAAATTTAGTAAAAACTACACACAACCCTTTTGCCAATTAACTTTTTAACCATAAAAAAAAGCCAGCATTTGTGCGCTGGCTCATAATAAATTCTAGAAATTGGTTATTTTATGTCTAGTGCGCCTGTTCCCAGTTGTCACCATGACCTGCTTCAGCAATCAATGGAACTTCCAGCTGTGCTGCAGATTCCATCAATTTTTGTACTTTTGTTTCAATTTCGGCTAAAGCCGTCTCTTGAACCTCAAAGACCAGTTCATCGTGCACTTGCATCAATAGTTTGACGCGACCATCACCCTCTTTCTCAATCCACTCATCCACCAGTAGCATCGCCTTCTTAATGATATCCGCTGCCGTTCCCTGCATTGGAGCATTAATCGCTGCTCGTTCGGCAGCTTTGCGGCGCATACCATTGCGAGATTGAATTTCAGGAAGATGCAGTCGACGACCATAAATCGTTTCCACATAACCCTTTTCTGCGGCGGTACTACGAGTATCTTCCATGTACTGCATCACCCCTGGGTAACGCTCAAAATACTTATTCATATACTCTTGAGCTTCACCGCGAGGAATACCAAGTTGCTTAGCCAAACCAAACGCACTCATACCATAGATCAAACCAAAGTTAACTGCTTTAGCACGACGGCGTTGCTCAGAGGTAACATTCTCAATGGTGGTTCCCATGATTTCCGCCGCAGTTGCCGCGTGAATGTCTTTGCCGTCACGGAAAGCGTCAAGTAGAGCTTGGTCTCCCGATAGGTGCGCCATAATACGCAGTTCGATTTGTGAATAGTCGACCGCCATAATCTTATAGCCATGTGGCGCGACAAATGCTTGGCGAATACGACGCCCCTCTTCGTTACGAATTGGAATGTTCTGTAAGTTAGGATCAGTCGAAGACAGACGACCAGTCGCGGTAACCGCCTGATGATAAGAAGTATGAACGCGCCCCGTTTCTGGATTGATCATTTTCGGCAGTTTATCGGTGTAAGTCGACTTCAGCTTAGCTAAGCCACGGTACTCCAAGATCAGTTTTGGTAGTGGATAGTCGAGCGCTAACTCTTGCAACACTTCTTCATTGGTTGATGGTGTACCTGAAGGCGTTTTCTTAACAACTGGCAACCCCATCTTTTCAAATAGAATGGCTTGCAACTGCTTAGGAGAGTTCATGTTGAACTCTTGCTCAGCTAACTCATACGCTTTTTGCTCGAGTTCATCCAAACGAACAGCTATTTCTTGAGATTGAGCAGATAGCATCATGTCATCAATCAACACACCTGTACGTTCAATACGCGACAAGACAGGAACGAGTGGCACTTCGATTTCTTGATAAATTCGATTGAGTTTTTCGTCTTGCAGAAGATTCTCGTTAAGTCGATTGTGCAGACGTAAAGTTACATCAGCATCTTCTGCAGCGTAAGGTGCTGCTTGTTCTAAATCAATTTGGTTAAATGTTAGCTGGTTTTTACCTTTACCCGCTATTTGCTCAAATGAGATACAACTATGCTGAAGGAAGCGCAATGCTAAGCTATCCATATCATGCTTGCCACCTACGCTGTTGTAGACGTAGGACGCTAGCATAGTGTCGTATTTAATGCCGCGCATTTCGATACCATAGCGAGCAAGCACGCTGGCATCATATTTCAGATTTTGCCCAACCTTAGCTTGATTATCATCTTCAAGAATTGGCTTTAGCTGCTCAAGTACCCAATCACGGTCAAGCTGCTCAGGGGCATCCAAATAGTCGTGCGCGACGGGCACGTAAGCCGCCTCGCCTTCTGCTACAGCAAATGACAAACCAACTAAGTTCGCCACCATATAATCCAAACTGTCTGTTTCGGTATCAAAAGCGAACACGTCAGCGGCTTGGAGTTTTTCTAGCCATTTCGCAAAGGTCTCTTGATCAAGAATGGTTTGGTACTGGCTACGGTCAATTGTCACCGCAGAGGTATTAATTTCTGCTTGGTTACTCGACTGGGAAGCTGTCGCGATTGCACCCGATTTCTCATCGGCCTCAACCACACCATTACCGCCTTCAAGTAGTTCATTCAACCAAGATTTAAATACCAACTGACCAAATAGTTGAATCAGTTCATCTTTGTTTGGTTCTGCTTTGACGAGTTCTTGCGGTTTAAACTCCATCTTTACATCAAGTTTAATTGTCGCCAGCTCGTAAGACAGCAGCGCATTCTCTTTGTTATCGACCAGTTTTTTCGCCATGGTTTTCGAACCACGGAAACCAAGCGGAGCGATATCATCCAGGTTTTCAAACAACTTGTCTAAACCACCAATGCCTTGCAGCAAGGCAGTCGCTGTCTTATCCCCGACACCCGGTACACCCGGAATGTTATCCACTTTATCACCCATAAGCGCAAGGTAGTCGATGATCAGCTCTGGTGGGATACCAAATTTCTCAATCACACCTTCACGGTCAAGAACCACGTTGGTCATGGTATTGATCAAGGTGACGTTCTCATCAACCAACTGAGCCATATCTTTATCGCCAGTACTGATCAAAACTGGAATGCCTTGCTGAGACGCTTGATGAGCCAAAGTGCCGATCACGTCATCGGCCTCAACACCTGAAATGGAGATCAATGGTAGCCCCATCGCACGAATTACATTGTGCAACGGCTCTATTTGGCAGCGCAGATCGTCCGGCATTGGCGGTCGATTAGCCTTATACTCTGGATACATATCATCACGGAAAGTCTTCCCTTTCGCGTCAAAAACAACCGCAATTCGATCAGAAGCAAATTGACGCATCATGCTACGCAGCATATTCACCACACCATATACTGCATTGGTCGGTATATCACCGTTACTCATGGTGCCAGGATAGGCGTGAAAAGCACGATATAGGTAAGAAGAGCCATCGATCAAAATCAGTGGATTATCTGGAATGCGAGCCATAATCTTATTGTTTCCAAACAGAGTGAAAGTTAGATCTGCTTAGGATGCCACGACTGAGTCGACGATGCCATGCAAACTCTGTGAAGTCTCTAACGACATTTGTTGAATATCCCATCAGCGGATCCTCTCACCTGTGGATAACTCTGTTTATAATAATTATCCACCGATGTTGACGCAGGTCACACTTTTAAAGAAATAAAATATAAGTAGCTGTATTTAAAAACAAAAACAAAAGATCGATGATCGTTTTAGCGATCCAGAAACGATCCTTGATTGTGGAAAAGAGTGCTGGTGTCCTTTTGCTCAGGACAAATGAAAAGAGATAAAAAAAGCGACATCTTTCGATGTCGCCTAGCAAAAAAGAGGTCAAAGCTGTTCATGTCAAACATGCCGCTTTGCCAAAAAGCTATAAATTACACTGGAAGCAATGTGAGCAATGTCGTGTCAAAAAGAACTTGTGCAAGTTCAAGAAATTCAGCTTCATCACAAAATCCAATCGGTTGAATTTGTCAATCAACGTCCTTGTGAACTTCCTCATTCCCTAAGACGAGATTAATAATAATGATTCTCATTTAACCAGTCAACACCTAAATGAGAAAAAATCTCATTTATTTTTTGATTGCATATTAACCGTTTGTTATAGAAGAATTTTTACTTTTTCAGCAGCTGAGCTAAGCGATACGATTCCGTGATGATCTGTTTGAAATGCTTGTTATCGTGATTCATAACAATCGAGCTAAGTCAGTGCCCTGAGCTAAAAAAGGCCAGCAAAGCTGGCCTTCAACGTCATATGTAAGACTTACTCGTTATCTCTTAGATGTTGAGCCGCTTTACCATTGTCTTCAGCTAACCACTCTGCCACGTCTTTCGCAAAGTAAGTCAAGATGCCATCTGCACCTGCTCGTTTGAAGCACAATAGTGATTCTAATACCGTTTCACGCTCTTTTAACCAACCGTTTTGGATCGCCGCTTTGTGCATCGCATATTCACCTGACACTTGGTAAGCAAAAGTTGGCACTTGTAACTCAGACTTCACACGACGGACGAGATCAAGATACGGCATACCCGGTTTTACCATCACCATATCTGCACCTTCATTGATATCCATTGCCACTTCATGAAGTGCTTCATCACTGTTTGCTGGATCCATTTGGTAGTTTTTCTTGTTACCACCTTTTAGGTTCGAAGCCGAACCCACTGCGTCGCGGAAAGGACCGTAATAGCTTGATGCGTATTTCGCTGAATAAGCCATAATTTGCGTATTGATATGACCAGCCTCTTCGAGCGCTTGACGAATTGCACCAATGCGCCCATCCATCATATCCGAAGGTGCCACGACGTCTGCACCAGCCTCTGCGTGTGATAACGCCTGCTTGATGAGAACTTCCGTCGTTTCATCATTTAATACATAGCCGTCTTCATCAATGATGCCGTCTTGCCCGTGAGTCGTAAACGGATCAAGTGCAACATCGGTAATAACGCCAATTTCTGGTACATGCTCTTTCAATGCACGTACCGTGCGCTGTACCAGACCTTCTGGATTGTATGCCTCAGCAGCGCAAAGGCTCTTTGCATCTTGATTAACAACTGGGAATAGAGCGATTGCTGGTACACCTAGTTGTGCTAGGTACTGTGCTTCTTCAAGTAGCAGATCAATCGACAAACGTTCAATGCCCGGCATAGACTCAACTTGCTCTCGACGATCCTTACCCATAAGAACAAACATAGGATAAATCAGATCATTCACTGACAGTTGGTTTTCTGCCATTAGACGACGACTGAAATCATGTTTACGCATACGGCGCATACGACGTGCTGGAAATTGACCTTGGATGGAAACTGACACTCTATTCTCCTTCAATTTGGTGAAAGTGCTGCAGAGAATGATATCACTCTGACACCTTCACGCTAGCGCCAATAACGAAAAATGCAAAAAATGATCTTGCGTTCACACTGCCGTATACTCTAGCCAACCGTTTCAAATGAGTACTACCATGATCGATACCCATGCGCATATTTACGCGACTGAATTTGACAGCGATCGCGATCAAGTGGTTGAGCGCGCCCTTGCCCAAGGCATCAATAAAATTCTATTGCCCAATATTGACCTAGAATCCATTGAACCAATGCTGGCAACTGAAGCTGCTTACCCTGATATTTGCCGTTCCATGATGGGCTTACACCCTTGTTATGTCGATGGCAATGTGGAGCAAACCCTCGCAACCATTCATCACTGGTTTAGTCAGCATTCATTTATCGCTGTCGGTGAAATTGGTATCGATCTCTACTGGGATAAAACCTATCGGGCAGAACAGGAATTTGCCTTTACCACCCAACTCAACTGGGCGAAAGAGATGGATTTGCCGGTCGTTATCCATACTCGTGACTCTATTGAAGAGACATTAGCTTTACTAAGTAAAGAGCAAGATGGCTCGTTAAGCGGGGTTTTCCATTGTTTTGGTGGCAGTATTGAAGAAGCGAAAGCAATCAATGATCTTGGTTTTCATTTAGGGCTTGGCGGCGTATCGACGTTTAAAAATGGCGGAATGGATCAGGTAATTCCTCACCTTGATATGAACTACGTAATTTTAGAAACCGACTGCCCTTACCTCGCGCCAGTACCACACCGAGGTAAACGTAACGAGCCAGCCTACACCCAGCTCGTTGCACAACGCGTTGCTGACTTGCGTCAGATATCACTCGAAGAGGTCGATACCCTCACCAGCAGCAATGCAACCAAGCTATTTAAGCTTTAATATCCAGAGACAAAAAAGGTTGGCAATGCCAACCTTTGTTTTATTCTTCCGTCTGCTCTTGTTCGTCTTCATCTTTACGGACATAGAAACGCGCAAAGAAGAGTCCCACCTCGAATAGCAAACACATCGGGATCGCCAATAGGGTCTGCGAAATCATATCTGGTGGCGTCAGTAGCATACCAACGATAAACGCAATCACAATGATATATGGGCGTTTCTCACGAAGGCTGTCAGGGTCGGTAGCCCCTGTCCAACAGAGTAGAATAATCGCAACCGGCACTTCAAAGGCAATACCAAACGCCAAAAACAGCGCTAGGACAAAATCCAAATAACTCGAAATGTCAGTAGCAAACTCTACACCGCCCAGTGAAATGGCCGTAAAGAAGCCAAATACTAGTGGGAATACCACAAAGTAGGCAAACGCCACGCCAGCATAAAAGAGTAATGAGCTTGAGAACATCAGCGGCATAATCAAACGACGCTCATGCTTGTACAAGCCAGGAGCCACGAATGCCCACACCTGATAAAGAATAAATGGCACCGCAACAAATACGGATGCAATTAAAGTCAACTTCAGCGGGGTAAAGAATGGTGACGCAACATCGGTTGCGATCATCGTCGCCCCTTCAGGCAACTTATCAACAAGTGGTCTAGAAACAAACTCGTAAATGTCATTCGAGAAGTAAATTAGGCCAATAAACACCACCAATACCGCTAAGATCGCTCGCAATAAACGATTTCTTAACTCCAGTAGATGGCTGATTAAAGGTTGTGTCTGCTCGACAGAGGACATATCAAACCTCATTCAAAAAGATCAAAAAGGAGCTACAGCTAAGTTGCAGCTCCTCACGATGAGACTACTCGGCTTTCTTATCTGCAGGGGCAGTGCTCTCAGAAGAGAGTGGTTTAGACTCCGCTTCTACCTTGCTTGTCTCTGTAGCCTTTTGAGCATAGGGACGCTGCACCTCTTGCGCCGCTTTCTTGAGTTCATCCACCGAAGACTTTAACTCTGGGGATAAATCTTCCATCCCCATTTGTTCAGCTTTGCGAAGGTTCTCTTGCAGCTCTTGGATCTTGAGTTCGTGACTGATTTCATCTTTCACGTTGTTTGCCATGCTTTTCGCAGATGAGATAAAGCGCGACACACTACGAATGGCGTGTGGCAAACGTTCAGGACCAAGCACTACGAGCGCGACGACAGATATTAATACCAGTTCCCAAAAACCGATATCAAACACGTGTTATGCCTGCTCTTTGTCTTTCTTAGTTTCAGCAGTTGCGTCTGTCTTCTGCTGCTCTAAATTTTTCGGTTCAAAGTCAGCATCTTTCTTCTCTTGCTGAGCTTCCTCTTCACTCATTGCTTTCTTGAAGCCTTTAACAGCACTTCCTAAGTCACCACCAATATTACGTAGTTTCTTTGTACCAAACAGCAAGACAACAATCACGGCAATAATAAGAAGTTGCCAAATACTAATACCACCCATTCTTTTTACCTCGGGTTCTATTAAACAAAATTATCGTTAAAGTCTAACGCCTAGCGGCGATAAGCTCGCCAACTGAACAACCAAAATGTGACACCAGCGATAGCACTGTAAGTCGATAGTTGTTCATAAGTGCTGTTGACCAATATTGCCGAGCATACGACTAATGTGGCACCAACACCAAATAAAAATTTACCAGTCGCTTGTTGACGCTTCGACTCTCGGTAACCTTGGTAAAGCTGATCCATACGCTGATTCATTGCTTTACCTTGTCTTAAGCTGTCATAAAGCAGCTCTGGTAACTCTGGTAATTTTTCTGCCCAAAACGGTGCGCGGTCTTTAACTGCATTGATCACCGCTTGAGGCCCAACTTGATTCATCATCCATTCCTCAAGGAATGGCTTAGCTGTTGCCCAAAGATCGAGCTGAGGATACAACTGTCTACCCAAGCCTTCAACGTACAACAGTGTCTTTTGTAATAGAACAAGCTGCGGTTGCACTTCCATTTCAAAACGTCGGGCAGTATTGAACAAGTTTAACAATACATGACCGAATGAAATTTCACACAATGGCTTAGCAAAAATCGGTTCACATACAATGCGAATAGCGAACTCAAACTCATCAATATTGGTTTCACGTGGAACCCAACCCGATTCGACGTGTAACTCGGCAACACGGCGATAATCACGGTTAAAGAAGGCTAAGAAATTTTCTGCTAAGTAACGTTTGTCATCGCTATTTAGGGTGCCAACAATGCCGCAATCGAGACCAATCCACATCGGATTATCAGGATGGTCAGGCTTAACAAACACATTGCCCGGGTGCATATCAGCATGAAAGAAACTATCACGAAATACTTGCGTAAAGAATACGCTCACACCACGCTCAGCTAACAGCTTCATATTGGTGCCATTAGCTTCTAATCCCTCAATATCAGAGACTTGAATACCATAAATGCGCTCAGACACCATCAAAGATTCACTGCTAAAATCAGGAAACACTTCGGGTACGTATAGCTCTTCACTGCCTTCAAAGTTGCGACGCAACTGAATTGCGTTCGCTGCTTCTCTTCTTAAGTCTAGCTCATCAAGTAGAGTCTTTTCGTACTCACGAACGACTTCAACGGGTTTTAAACGACGTGCTTCAGGTAATGCCCTCGCGACTATACGCGCCATGCGATACATCAGTTTTAGATCTGCATCAATCACAGGACGAATATCAGGGCGAATCACTTTTAAAACCACTTCTTGCCCGCTCTCTTTTAGACGAGCAGTATGAACCTGAGCAATGGATGCTGAAGCCAGTGGCTTGATATCGAAATCGCTAAACCAATTTTCTAGTGGTCCGCCAAGCGCTTTTTCCATGTGTAGCTTAGCCAGTTCACCATCAAAAGGAGATACTTGGTCTTGCAGCAGGGCGAGCGGATCGGCAATGTGTGGCGGAAAAAGGTCACGTCGGGTAGACATCATCTGACCAAACTTAATCCACACCGGACCTAGCTCTTGAAGGGCAAGACGCAGCCGATCTCCAAGCTGCTTATCACTATGCTGATTCTTAATCCAAAACAGTGCCTTACGAGCAAGCAACGGGGCTTTAGTCAGTTGATGATTTGGTAGTAACTCATCCAAGCCGTACTCAAGCTGGACTTTAATAATGCGATATAGGCGACGAAGTTCAGACGGCGTCATGCACGCTCCAGCAATTGGTTCAATCTAGCTTCAAGACGAGATGCGTGACTTTTCACATCATCCACTTGGTCGCAGAAGTAGGCGACTTCTAACGGGGCTGGGGTGAGTTTCCACTCTTCGGTAATCACCTGACCTAGCTGGTTTTGACGTTTAATCGCCTGCGACTTCATAAACTGACCAACTTGAGTCGCACCCTTCACTAAGGAGTGTGCCACCACATCACCTGTTGCGCGAGATAACCACTCTTCAATATCTGGCTTGCAGTCTGTCATCAGTTGAGCAAACTTTTGCGCAAGTTGAATATCACCTTCTAGGGTTAGCTTATCTTGCTTGATAAGCTTGGTAATATTGGCTTGCTCACGCAACTCGGGCAATACAGAGAGATTTAGCGAGAGGTAGCAATCAGGCTCACCTTCATAGTTAGCCAGAACATCAATTTGCTGACTAAACACAAAAGTTAGCGTCTTGTTGACCTCTTTTAGATGCACTTGGATCACTTGCCCTTTTAGGCGAGCAAGACGGCGACCCAACTCAGGATCGTCTTTGATTAAGGTGTTGAGCGTCGTTTCAATAACGGCGGTCACTAATGGTTCAAATGGCATAGTCACCCTATTTAGAACTTGTAACCACGGTGTAATGCAACAATACCGCCAGTTAGGTTGTAGTAGCTCGTCTGTTCAAAACCCGCGTCATCCATCATGCCTTTCAGCGTTTCTTGGTCAGGGTGCATGCGAATTGATTCAGCAAGATAACGGTAACTATCGGCGTCGTTTGCAACGAGTTCACCCATTTTTGGCAATAGGTGGAACGAGTATGCATCGTAAACCTTTGATAGTGGCTCAAGAATCGGCTTAGAAAACTCTAGCACTAGCAAACGACCACCAGGCTTAAGCACACGGAACATTGAGCGTAATGCCTTATCTTTATCGGTCACGTTTCGCAAACAGAAACTGATGGTAATCACATCAAAATAGTCATCTGGAAACGGCAGTTCTTCAGCGTTTGCTTGCACGTAGTGTACATTGCCCACTACACCAATATCACGCAATTTATCGCGTCCAACGTTCAACATTGAGTTGTTAATGTCAGCCAAAACCACATGACCTTTATCACCAACGATGCGTGAGAACTTCGCAGTTAAGTCTCCCGTACCGCCACCAAGATCAAGGATACGTTGACCAGGGCGAGCGCCACTGCAATCAATTGTGAAGCGCTTCCACAAGCGATGCACACCACCAGACATTAAGTCATTCATAATGTCGTACTTGGCAGCTACCGAGTGAAATACTTGAGCAACTTTGGCTACTTTTTCTTCTTTGGCTACGGTAGTGAAACCAAAGTGAGTGGTTTCTGTTGTTTCTAAAGCTGTATTTGACTGCACGCTTGTATCCGTCATGATGATTCCTCTTCGAGCAACTCAATAAAACTCTTAATACGTCATAGGTCTGAGCTGCGGTCGATTAGTTTACTTTATCCTCTGCCGGATGTCTTTCTAACTGCGGTGGATTTTCCGCCAAATATTCATTTTCTGACACATCTTGTCCGTGGGCAAGTTCCGCAATGGTTGGCGAGATTGGACGCTTCACTTCAACACCAAGTTGTTTAAAGCTCTCCGCTTGACGGATCACATTACCTCGACCTGTCGCGAGTTTGTTCATTGCACCTTGATAAGTCTGGTTCGCTCTATCTAATGCACCGCCGAGCCCTTCCATATCGTCAACGAATAGACGCAGCTTGTCGTAAAGTTTGCTGGCCCGCTCAGCAATAATCTGTGCATTTTGGTTTTGCCTGTCATTACGCCATAAGTTATCAATCGTGCGCAGAGCCACCAGCAACGTGGTTGGGCTGACAAGAATGATATTTTGCTCCATCGCATCTTTAACCAAACTTGGATCGGCCTGAATTGCCACTTGAAATGCGGGCTCAACGGGAACAAACATCAATACGTAATCAAGGCTGCGAATACCTTTAAGCTGATGGTAATCCTTATTACTTAGCCCTTTAATATGGTTACGTAGTGCAAGTAAGTGGTCACTTAGTGCGCGTTCACGCTCATGATCAGTTTCCGCATTGAAGTAACGCTCGTAAGCCACCAACACCATTTTTGAATCTATGACAACCTGCTTGTCTTGCGGTAAGTGAACAATCACATCTGGCTGATAGCGCTTACCTGCTTCATTTTGCAAGCTGACTTGAGTTTGATATTCATGCCCTTCACGCAACCCTGACTCTGCCAACACTCGCGCCAGAACCACTTCCCCCCAGTTACCTTGCTGTTTATTGTCGCCTTTAAGCGCTTGGGTCAAATTCACTGCCTCACGAGTCATCTGCTCGTTTAAGCGTTGCAAGTTTTTTAGTTCATGAACTAGGGTATGACGCTCTTTCGCTTCTAGGTTAAAGCTATCGTTAACTTGACGCTTAAAGCCTTCCAACTGCTCTTTTAATGGGCTAAGTAAACCTTCCAGACTCTGGCGGTTTTGCTGATCGACTTTAGCCGTTTTGGCCTCAAAAAGCTGATTAGCCAAGTGTTCAAATTGTTGCTTTAATCGCTCTTCCGCTTTTTCCAACAGTTGTAACTTTTCTTGGCTCGCGAGTTGCGCTTGTTGATGGCGCGCTTCTTGTTCACGCAATTGTGCTTCAAGTTGTGATTTTTGCTCACGCACTTGGGTTAAATCATCGGCATACTGCTGACGCTCTTGCTTTACCGCCTCGAAATAACGCAGTTTCTCCATCACCGCCATCAACTTGCCGTGTGATTGTTTGAGTTCATAAGCCGCTTTATCGCGATCTTCATCTAATTCATCCAGCTCTTGCTGCGCCTGACTAAGCGACTGTTTTAACTGGCTTATCTGTGAGTCTGCCAATTGCTGATTAGATTCCAATTGTTGTTCGAGCAGTTGGCTTTCTAAACCCAGTTTCTGTTTAACCCACCAACCAACTGCCACTCCGCTAATCGCGGCGCCACCAAGGGCACTAAATAACACGCTTTGGTTCTCGATAATCCATTGCATAATAAGGCGTTAACTCTTTTCTATTGCTTGCAAATAATGGTATTTCACCACTGGATAAATGTCCAGTTTGTCGGTTAGATAATCAGCAGATACACTTAGCTCCCCGTACACTGTGCGAATGGTTCGCTGGGTGCGTTTTTGCTTGCTATATAAAGGAACACTATGAACGAGCGCCGCGCGTTGGGGTTTGGTTTGTCTGCAGTTTTGCTCTGGTCGACAGTGGCAACCGCATTCAAGCTAACTCTAGCTGAATTTACCCCTATCCAGATGCTGACAATCGCCAGCATTGTTTCTGCTCTAGTCTTATTTATTATCTGTGGTGTACAAGGAAAGCTCACCTCCCTCTCCGCCATTTTTTTCTCGAATCCTTGGTATTACCTGCTGCTTGGCTTAATTAACCCATTGGCCTACTACATCATTCTGTTTAAAGCTTATGACTTGCTCCCTGCTTCACAAGCACAAGCAATCAACTACAGTTGGGCAATCACGTTGACTTTGATGGCCGCGGTCTTCCTTGGTCAACAGATCCGCAAGCAAGATTGGATAGCATGTGTGCTGAGCTATTTTGGTGTGGTGGTCATTGCAACTAAGGGCGACATTTTAGGGCTCAATTTTGAAAGCCCGCTTGGTGTTGGGTTAGCGCTACTTTCCACTCTACTTTGGGCAGGTTACTGGATTCTCAACACCAAGAATAAAGCTGACCCTGTGGTTGGGGTGTTATTGGGTTTCTTGGTTGCTATCCCTTTTGCTATTGGCTTAAGTATTTGGGAGGGCGCTAACTGGGAGCAAATTTCTTTTTCAGGTTGGTTGGCGGTGACTTACGTTGGGCTTTTTGAAATGGGGGTGACTTTCGTATTGTGGCTCACAGCATTAAAACTGACTCAAAATACCGCCCGTATCAGCAATCTTATTTTTGCTTCCCCTTTTATCTCGCTTGTTCTGCTCGCGACTGTGATTGGTGAAAGTATTCACCCTACGACTTTGCTTGGTTTAGTCCTAATCATCGCCGGACTCGTAATTCAGCAAATCAAGTTTAACAACAGAAAGACTGCCGAGCAGTAAATCTCGATTAAGGGTACATCATGTACCCTTATCCATTGCAAACAGAAACAAACTCTCCATCGTTCCCCAAGCAAGCCTTCGCCGATTCTTTCCATTTCCGATTACCCTTTTCAGATCACACTAAAACCACCTCAAACGAAAAATTTGCACTTTACCATTCACAAACCCAAAAGTTACGGGTAACATGTTACGCATAACAAAGAGTAATCTCTTTTTTGCTTACGAAGATTGATTCAGAGAATCAGTGAAAGGAACACTTATGCTAGGTAACTGTATTATCGTCATGGGCGTAACCTCGTCAGGGAAGTCTACTGTTGGCGATGCACTTGCAAAGGCAATTAACGCAAAGTTTATTGATGGTGATGATCTACATCCCAAGAGCAACATACTCAAAATGGCGAGCGGTCATCCGCTTAACGATGACGACCGCGCCCCTTGGTTAGAGAGGATTCGTGATGCGGTATTCAGCTTAACCAAGAAAAATGAAAGCGGTGTGATTGTGTGTTCTGCACTGAAGAAAAAGTATCGCGACATTATCCGGGAAGGAAATCCAAATGTGCGCTTTGTTTATCTTCGAGGCGATCAACAACTGATATTGGATCGCATCAAAGCGCGTAACGGTCATTTTATGAAGGAAAGCATGGTGGCGAGTCAGTTTGATGCGTTGGAAGAGCCAAATGCTGAAGAAACCGACGTGATTACAACCAATATCGCCGATAGCGTTGAGGATATTGTTGTTGGAGTGGTTGATCAAATCGCGTGTCGAAGCCAGAGCTTGAAATCACAACAGGGGTAGTAGTAATGATCCATCCGGTAGTACAACAGGTAACCAATGCCATTAAGGCACGCAGTGAAGCCTCTCGCCAAGCATTTGAACGGCGTATAAAGCAACAAAGTGGTCAGCCATCGAGTCGCAGCACACTCTCTTGTGGCAACCTCGCTCATACCGTCGCCACAACCTGTGGCTCAGAGCGGGAACGTATATTAGATTTAACCAAGTCTAACATCGGCATCATCTCTGCTTACAATGATATGGTTAGTGCTCACTTTCCTTACCAGTACTACCCAAACATCATCAAGGAAGAACTCGCTAAATTGGGCCATACCGCACAAGTTGCTGGCTGTGTACCTGCTATGTGTGACGGTATTACCCAAGGCCAAACAGGAATGGACCTCTCTCTGTTTTCACGTGATGTGATTGCTCAGGCAACGGCTATCTCATTGAGCCACAATGCTTTTGATGGAACGCTACTGCTAGGTATTTGCGATAAAATCGCCCCAGGCCAGTTGATGGGCGCTCTCTCTCACGCTCACCTTCCAACCGCTTTTGTCCCAGCAGGTCCAATGGCTACCGGGCTAAGCAATGAGGAAAAGGTCGCTGCACGACAAAAATACACGTCTGGAGAAATAGATAAAACTGAGATGTTAAACGTTGAGTGCCGCTCTTATCACTCTAGCGGAACATGCACTTTCTATGGCACTGCCAACACCAACCAACTGGTGTTTGAGGCCATGGGATTAATGCTTCCAGGTTCTGCATTTGTCTCCCCGCACTCATCACTCCGCGAAGCATTAACCAAAGAAGCAGCGCGTAATATCAGTTCACAGACCAAGCAATCCAAACAGTTCAAACCGCTTTATCAGGTGCTTTGTGCCGAAAACTTGGTCAATGGTGTCATCGCGCTACTCGCCTCGGGCGGCAGCACTAACCACACGATTCATATGGTTGCGGTGGCGCGCGCGGCTGGTCTCATTCTAACTTGGGATGACATTGACCAACTCTCGACAGTGACGCCACTATTGGTAAACATCTACCCTAATAGCAGTGCTGATATCAATGACTTTCAAGCAGCAGGTGGCGTTCCAACTCTATTGCAAGCTTTAGCCCAGCTCAATTTACTCCATCAAGATATCACGACTTCATTTGGCGATTTCCAATCGCAATTGATGATGCCTAGCCTAAAAGATGGCCAGTTAGTTTGGCAGCAAAATTGTGGTAGCAAAAACATCGATGTGCTTGCCGAAGCAACAACCCCTTTCAGTACCAGTGGCGGTATTAAAGTTTTAAAAGGCAATCTAGGCCAAGCTGTTATCAAGATATCTGCGATCAAAGCTAAGCATCAATTTGTTCAAGCCCCTGCCGTCGTTTTTGATAGTCAACACGATGTTGAAGCCGCTTATCATCGCGGTGAACTCGACAAAGATTGTGTTGTGGTTGTGCGCTTCAATGGTCCAGCTGCGAATGGAATGCCAGAGTTGCACAAACTCATGCCAATTTTAGGCAATATCCAAAACAAGGGGTTTCAGGTTGCGCTGGTCACAGACGGCAGGCTCTCTGGAGCATCTGGTAAAATTCCAGCAGCCATCCATGTCTCGCCAGAAGCGAAAATGGATGGAGCAATAGGCAGAGTTGTAAACGGAGATATTATTACTGTTGACTGCGTAACGGGTTCGTTAACCACCAGCCAAACTTATCCTCAAATAGCGATTGACGGTGACGAGGCACTGGATTCGGAACAAGGATGGGGACGAGAGCTCTTCCAAGTCGCTAGAAACAATGTCTGCGGCGCAGATCAGGGAGCAACATTCCTATTTTGATCTTACTCGAGCGCATTACGATAACTTTGCAATGCGCTCCTTTTTTACTTAAAGGCTATCGCCACTAGTGATAGTAAAGCCCAAATCAAATTTACGCTGAGAGCTGATATTGCCTTCAATTTCATTAAGTAAGACTTCAGCACTCTTCTCGCCTATCTCATACCTTGGTGTGTAAACACTTGTCAGCTTAGGTGTAATAGCTTGACCAATATTCAGAGCGTTATAACCAATCACACCTAATTGTTCAGGGATAGCAATTTGCCTATCTTGGCAGCCGAGCACCACACCGATTGCGATATCATCGTTAGTACAAAGAACGCCATCTAAATCCGGGCATTCGGTTAATGCGCGATCCAGCAACTCGCGTCCAAGGGTATAATTTGAAGGTTTATGAGTTAGAAAATGGTGCTTCTCTAAGCCATGCTCGACCATGGCTCGATCGTAACCGCGCATACGCATTTTGGTTCGGCTATCTAAGCGAGCACCAAAATAGCCAATATGTTTTTTACCCTTACTGATCATAAGCTTGACCGCTTCATAAGCGGCAGCTTCATGATCTAAGCCAACCATAAGGTCGATAGGATCATCACACAACTCCATTGCTTCAACCACCGGTACATTAGCGGTTTTTATCATTTGCAAAGTACGGGGAGTGTGAGATGTTCCTGTTAATATCAATCCATCCACTTGATAAGAAAGCAAACTCGCCACCTTACTTTCCTCAATCTCATCACTGTAGCTATAGTGGGTGATTAGCACTTCATACCCTCGTGTATTCGTCACCGCTTCAATACCTTGAACAAAATTTGCAAATACTTGGTTAGAAAGAGAAGGCAAAAGAATTCCAATCGATTTGCTCGAAGCTTTTGATAGCATTTGAGGGGCGCGATTATGTATGTATCCCGTTTCCTCAGCGACCGCAGCGATCTTTTCTCGAGTCGCCAGCGAAACAGATTCTGGATTACGCATATAGCGGCTGACCGTCATTTTTGTCACGCCGACTTTATCGGCAATATCTTTTAGGGAAGGACGCCCCTTCTTTTTACTCTGTGGCATTGTTTTCACACCAAAATATTGAAATTCACTGTTACTGTAACAACAGTTTAATCTAATTGCTCCGCCCTTGTCTAACCTGCAACAACGCATTTTGTCACTGATGTATCGAACCAGCGACAAGTGTCTCACAAAACCTCAAAAACACGCCAACCCACTCTCTAGAATTACGCAACAAACCTATGTTTATAAAAGACTTAAAGGATGAATAAGCTCTAAAAAAACAGATTTATCATTAGCCAAAAATGACGATCATGATCCAAGGCACACTTTTACACCAATTCAATTGTCATAAGCAAAAACTGGGGTAAACTCACCAATAGTTACCAGTAACATGTTCTGCGTAACATTATTAATGAATACTCGTTAAGGTAATTTTATGGAACTAGTAAATAAAGGAGTATCAGTCGCGACTAAAGCCTTAGAGCGGCTACTGGTAATCTTTATGTGGTTAATGGTGTTTGCCGTTGTTTGGCAAGTATTTACTCGATTTGTCATTAACTCACCCTCTGTATTTACAGATGAGCTTTCTCGCTATCTGATGATGTGGGTCGGTATTCTTGGTGGCGCCTATGTATACGCATTGAAGCGCCACTTAGCGATTGAAATTCTCAGTGAGAAAGTTAATCCGCGCCAGCAGTTAGTTCTTAATATCGTCATCAGCGGCTTCGTCATTCTTTTCTCTGCCATTGTTCTGCTTTACGGCGGAGTACATGTTGTCACGACAACTCTTGAATACAACCAAGTTTCTCCAAGCTTATCGCTGTTTGGTAACAATATTCCAATGGGATACATCTACATGGTCGCACCAATTTCAGGCGCGTTTATTGTCATGTGCGCGATTGCGGACATTTTGAATGCTATCACTGCTTTAAAGAACAAATAATACGAGCTAACTATGACGCTAATAGATATTTTATTCACCGAGAACTATATCGCCATAATGCCAGATATAGTTTATGACTCGCTGCCTGTTGCCATGCTCTTCGGCTCACTATTGGTTTTCTTAATCATTGGTATGCCTGTTGCGTTTGCGATTGGTTTCTCAGCACTACTGACTATTTTCCTAAACTTTCCAATTGATAAGTCCGCCATCTTAACGACCCAACAATTGCTTGGTGGCTTGGATAATTTTGGTCTACTGGCACTGCCGTTCTTTATCTTTGCCGGTAACTTAATGAACTCAGGGGGTATCGCTAAGCGTTTGATCAATTTCGCGATGCTTATCGGGGGCAAACTGCCAGGTTCCCTGTGCCATGTGAATGTAATTGCTAACATGATGTTTGGCTCACTCTCTGGTTCTGCAACAGCGTCTGCTGCCGCTGTAGGTGGCTTAATGGGCCCTCTACAAGAGGAAAAGAAATACCCTCGCGCATTTTCCAGTGCAGTCAATATCGCGTCTTGCCCTGCGGGTTTGCTTATTCCACCATCAAATGTACTTATCCTATACGCGTTGGTTAGTACAACTTCGGTGCAATACCTATTCTTAGCTGGTTATGTACCAGGCATCATTATGGGTCTTTGTGTCATGGTAGGCGTCTACCTGTTTGGTAAACGTTTTGGTGTGCCAGCAGAAACGATTAAGTTAGAACAGTCTGTATTTAAAACCGTGATCGACGCGTTACCTAGCCTATTTATGATTTTCATCATCATGGGCGGTATTGTTGGCGGCATCTTTACTGCAACGGAAGCTTCGGCAATCGCGGTTGTCTACAGCTTGATTCTTGGCTTCGCATACAAAGAAATCAAAGTAAAAGATCTTAACCGAATCGTCGTCGATAGCGTCATTATCACAGCCATCGTTCTGATGATGATCGGTACTTCTTCTTCGATGTCATGGGCCATGGCAAATGCGGATATTCCATCGTTTATCTCAAGCTTTGTACTTGAGTTTTCAGATAACCCTATCGTTATTCTGATTCTGATTAACCTTATTTTCTTGGTGGTTGGCACCTTTATGGATATGTCACCAGCCATTCTTATCTTCACACCAATCATGCTACCGATAGCCACGTTCATCGGAATGGATCCTATTCATTTTGGCATCATGATGGTTTTCAACTTATCGATTGGTATTTGTACGCCTCCTGTTGGTACTGCGCTTTTTGTTGGATGTAGCGTTTCAGGAAGCAAATTAGGTGAAGTTGTTCCAAAACTAATCCCGCTGTTCTTACTTCTAATCGTAGGTCTAGCAATTGTTGTCGCTTTCCCAAGCATTACTATGTGGCTGCCAAAACTGGCAGGTTACAACGGATAATTGAGAGTTTAATTATGAAAAAATCTGCCTTAGCAATTTCTATCGCATTGATGTCCGCGTTTAGCGTAAACGCTCAAGCTAAAGTTCTTAAGTTAGCTCACGCAATGCCTTTGGACCACCCTGTTCACAAATCACTACAGTGGTTTGCTGATCAAGTCACTGACCGTACCGACCATCGTGTACGTGTTTACCCAAACCTAACCTTGGGTAAGGAAGAAGCGACACTGCAAATGCTGCAAAACGGCACTCTCGCATTTACTAAAGTTGGCGGTGGTTTAACGGCATCATTCTCAGATCAATACAAGATTCTGTCTTTGCCTTACCTATATGACGATGAAGCAGACTCTAAGCGCGTTCTGCGTGGCCCAATTGGCCAAGAGATTCTGCAATCTTCAGAAAAAGATGGGTTTATTGGCTTAGCGTATCTATCGAGTGGTTCTCGTGGTTTCTACTCGAACACCAAGATCGAAACACCGGACGATCTGAAAGGCTTAAAGATCCGCGTACAGAACTCTCCGATCGACATCGACACAATGAAATACCTAGGCGCAAGTCCAGTGCCGATTTCATCAGGTGAAGTATACTCAGCTCTACAACAAGGTGTTGTAGATGGTGCGGAAAATAACATTCCGACTTACTACTCAACTCGTCACTATGAAGTTGCCAAATATTACTCTTTGGATCACCACTCAATGATTCCTGACATTTTGGCAGTATCAACTGAGATCTGGAACAGCCTATCAGAAGAAGATCGCAAAGTTATCAGCGAAATCGCTGTTGAGACTCTCGATGTTCAAGACAAATACTGGGACGAATATGTTGAAGAAGCAAAAACGCAAATCACCAAAGCAGGTGGTGAAATTGTTAATGCAGACGTGCATTCATTCCAAAAACTCGTTCAACCGGTTTATCAAAAATTCGCTCAAGACAACCCTCAACTAAGCGATCTATTAACACGACTACAAGCATACTAAGGAACAATCATGGGTCATTTAACAGGTAAAAAAGTATTTATTACAGGCGCAGAACAAGGGATCGGTTTTGCATCAGCAAAATCCCTAATTGAAGCTGGTTGTGATATTTACATTCATTACTTCAGTGGAACAGAAGGTCCTGAACAGCTTGTCGCATTAGCCCACTCTCTAGGACAACGTGCATCATTTGGTCAAGCCGATCTAACCAATCGTCAAGACTCTGAACAATGTGTTCAAGCTGCTGCTGAGTTCTTAGGTGGCATCGATATTCTAGTCAACAACGTAGGTGGCATCATTGCTCGTAAATGGCTGGGTGAGATTGATGAAGCATTCTGGAACACGGTTATCGATGTCAACATGACGACGATGCTCAACGTTACTCAGGCTGCACTTCCATTCCTCAAAGAAGCAAGCGCGGGTGCAAGTATTGTCAACCTAGCATCACTAGCAGGCCGCTCTGGTGGACACGCGGGTTCTTTGGTTTACTCCATGACCAAAGGCGCAGTACTAACTTGGACGCGCTCACTGGCAGCAGAGTTAGGCGGTGCAGGTGTTCGTGTTAACGCTGTCGCTCCTGGATTAATTCTTGGTACTCGCTTCCACAACCAACACACAACAAAAGAGTCCGCAGACGAAACGGTGCGCGGTATTCCTCTAGGCCGTGCTGGTACTTCTGAAGACGTAGCGGATGTCATCACCTTCTTAGCATCACAATATGATGGCTTTGTCTCTGGTGCGACGATTGACGTGAATGGCGGCGTGTACCGCATGTAACCAACCTAGGCAGCACACCTTGTGCTGCCTACTTTCTAGGATTCGTTATGATTAAGTCGAAAGTAATTCACCCTGAACTGCTGTTCCACCTCGCTCGTTGTGGGCACAAAGCGCAAGTTTTGATTGCCGACAGCAACTACTCTTTTGTGACTAACTCTGGTCCTAACGCCAATATCGTCTACCTCAACTTCCAACCAGGCATGATCAGTGGCACCGATATTCTAAACGGTATTAAAGAGACGATTAATGTTGAGTCTGCGACGATGATGCAGCACCCAGCTGATTTCGACAACACGATTCTGAGTGAGTACCAATCCATCTTACCGGCAGAAACTCCGTTTGAATTTCTTGAGCGTGAAGATTTTTACTCTGCAGTCAAGTCAGATAAAACCTTGCTGGTCATTGCCAGCGGAGAGCAACGACGCTTTGCGAACATCTTGCTCACCGTAGGTGCAGTCTTTTAATTCTTAACAAAGAGATAGCGTATGCCTTCGATCAATGAACAGCTTAGCGCATTAAAAATCATTCCTGTTGTATCTGTTGATAACGCACAAGACATTATTCCACTTGGCAAAGTATTGGTAGAAAACGGCTTACCCGCTGCAGAAATTACTTTTCGCTCCGATGCTGCCGTTGAGGCGATTCGTTTACTGCGTCAATCACAACCAGATATGCTGATTGGAGCTGGCACAGTTCTCAACCGTGAGCAAGTTATTGCCGCGAAGAACGCTGGAGCCACTTTTATCGTCTCTCCGGGTTTTAACCCAAACACGGTCAAAGCTTGCCAAGAAGTTGGGATTGATATCATTCCCGGCGTAAACACCCCAAGTGCCATTGAAGCTGCGTTAGAGATGGGGCTAACAACCCTCAAGTTTTTCCCTGCAGAGGCATCTGGTGGGGTAAACATGGTAAAAGCGCTACTTGGCCCCTACACCGATATTCATTTTATGCCTACGGGAGGCATAAGTCCTGCAAACGTTGAGCAGTACCTCCAGATACCACGAGTGCTTGCTTGTGGTGGGACATGGATGGTCGATAAAAAACTTATCGAAAATGGTGAATGGGCTAAGCTAGCACAACTCACTCGTCAAGCTGCAGATTTAGTCAGCCAATAATAAAAAACCTCTCGTATAGAGAGGTTTTCCGCTTAAGCGTGCTGACCCGCGACGAAACCGGAACTCCAGCACCATTGGAAGTTGTAGCCACCTAGCCAGCCGGTCACATCCATCACTTCACCGATAAAGTACAACCCTTTCACCTGTTTACACTCCATCGTTTTTGATGAAAGATGATCAGTATCGACACCACCTAAAGTGACTTCCGCGGTGCGATAACCCTCTGTACCATTCGGTGCAATCTGCCAATTCTCTAGGTATTCAGTGACCTGTTTAAGCTGTTTCTCATTAAACTGTTTAAGCGGTTTGTCTTCCAACTCTTTACGCTCAACCATCACTTCGACTAAACGTTTTGGCAGCACTTTCGCAAGGGTGTTTTTCAAACTCTGATTCGGGTGCTTCTCTCTCGAAACCGTCAACAACTGTTCAACATCGGCTTCTGGCACAAGATTAATCGTCACGTGTTGCCCAGCTTTCCAGAAAGACGAAATTTGCAACACCGCCGGGCCAGATAAACCACGGTGAGTAAATAGCAGGGCTTCTTTAAATACCGTGCCATCTTGCGCGGTGATTTCAGCCGGAATGGCAATCCCAGATAGTGTTTCGAAGTCTTCTTTATCTTGCTTGTGCAACGTAAACGGCACTAAACCTGCACTTGTTGGTATCACCGGCAAACCAAACTGCTCAGCGACTTTATAACCAAAGGGAGTCGCACCCAATTTCGGCATCGACAAACCACCAGTGGCCACCACCAGCGACTGACACTCAATAACCTGAGTATTAGCGTGCAAACTAAAACCTTGCTCCGTTTGCTCTATTTGATGGACATCTTGCTGGTAGCGTAGTTGAACTTTCGCGGCCTGACACTCATCCAACAACATGCTCACAATTTGTTTTGCCGAATCGAGACAAAACAGCTGACCATGATCGCGCTCTTCAAACTCGATGCCGTACTTGCTCACCAGTGCAATGAAATCCCAGTTGGTGTACTGCGACAGCGCGGATTTAACGAAATGTGGGTTGCGACATAGGTAGTTGTTCGCTGTCACATCGTAGTTGGTGAAATTACAACGACCACCACCGGAGATCAGAATCTTACGTCCTGGTTTTTTCGCATGATCAAGCACCAAAACTTTACGACCTCGTTTACCCGCTTCAACTGCACACATTAAGCCTGCAGCCCCTGCACCTATAATAACGACGTCAAACTTTTCACTCATGATCAACTTACTCAAACAACCTAAAACGCAATAAAAAAGGATGTGCAATTTTTGCACATCCTTGCTAATCGAGGCGCTATTCTAGCGATTCTTTGTCTGATTGCCAATTAATCACCCAAACCAAATTGGGCAGAGGACAAATCAAAGAATGAAGGCTGCGAGCAGCGTGACACCAATCAGAGCCATGGTAAGAATAAATAACTCTCTCACTCGAGAACACTTAGAGGTAAACACCTCATCATGATGGTGGTGATACTCTTTACTCTTGAGATAGGAATAGAGCTTAAACTGCTTACTCATATTGCCGTGAGTGGTAAAGAAACCTCCACCATCAACTTGTTGATACAACAAGGGGTGAGCCTCTCGCATGACAAAAATTAACGAACGTAATGCCGTAAGGTATCTCGCTAAGTTAACTAAGGTAACCAGCATAAGTACAAATAGAATGGTGTCTGCACTGATCATCTTTCCTCCCTACACCTTCTATGCATGCCCGAAGAAAAGACGATCTGTTTAGAGTGTCTTTGGCTGAACGTTACACAGCCGGGGCATCCATAACCGAAGATGAACCTTCTTTTGCTAAAGCTGCTAGATCTTTATCAATGAAAAACAGCGCTTTGCCGTCTTCACCAACCAGTTCCAGCTTATCTAATATCCCTTTAAATAACTTCTCTTCCTCGTGCTGTTCAGCAACGTACCACTGCAAGAAGTTGAATGTTGAGTAGTCTTGAGACGTAAACGCTAAATGAGCCAGCTTATTGATTTTTTCTGTAATCATTTGCTCATGCTCGTAAGTTTCACGGAATACGTGACCAAGGCTCTCAAACTGGTGCTGAGGCGCTTCAATCGCCCCTAGAATCGGCATCGCACCGGTTTCACTCACATAAGTGAACAAACGCTGCATGTGCTCCATCTCTTCTACGGCGTGGGCGCGTAAAAATTCAGCCGCCCCATCGAATCCTTTATCTTCACACCAAGCACTCATTTGTAAGTATAGATTGGATGAAAAAAATTCGAGGTTAATTTGTTCATTCAATTGATCAACCATTGCCTGTGACAGCATGTTCAACTCCTAAAATTCTTGCAAGTAACTAAACTATAACACGATCCTTAAAGAGATATGAGATCATTCCAGCATAATTATTACCCAACCGATGCTAACCTTAAATCAATGACCCACAGGAGATAGCATTATGAGTTATCAACATATTTTAGTTGCAATTGACCTCTCTGAAGACAGTAAACACTTGGTGGAAAAAGCCGTTGCTTTAGCCAAACCTCTCAATGCAGAAGTATCGTTTATCCATATTGATGTGAATTATGCGGAGCTCTACACCGGACTCATTGATATCAACATGGCTGAAACTCAACACAAGGCGACTGAGGCTTCACAAAATCAGCTCCAGAATCTCGCAGACCATGCTAACTATCCGATCAAGCATACCCTTGTGGGCAGCGGTGATTTAGGTAACGAGCTATGTGAAAATATTGGGGAATACAAAGTCGATCTCGTGGTGTGTGGGCACCATCAGGATTTTTGGAGCAAGCTGCTCTCTTCAACTCGTCAACTGATAAATTGTACTCCTGTCGATTTGTTGGTTGTACCACTTAAGGATTGATCGCACTGCGAATTAATCTCGTTTAGACTGACGGCTGGTATTGTTCATGAGTATTGGTTATGGGTTATTTATCAGCCGTTACGCTGCTTTGGGCGTTTTCATTTAGCCTTATCGGGGTCTATCTTGCTGGTCAAGTAGATTCCTGGTTCTCGGTATTAATGCGCGTTGCACTGGCCAGCGTGGTGTTCCTACCTTTTATTAAGTTCAAAGGGGTAAGCAAATCGCTTATCGCTAAACTGATGGTTGTCGGTGGTTTCCAGCTTGGGCTGATGTACTGCTTCTACTATCAATCGTTCTTGTTACTATCTGTTCCTGAAGTATTACTCTTCACCGTATTCACCCCTATTTATGTCACTCTGATTTACGATCTACTCAAAAGTCGTTTTTCTCCTTGGTATCTTGTTACCGCAGTCATCGCGGTTGCTGGCGCCGCCGTGATTAAGTTTGCTGGTATCAATGAGAATTTCCTCTTGGGTTTCTTGGTGGTACAAGGTGCCAACCTCTGCTTCGCGATTGGTCAAGTCGGCTACAAATACATAATGGAAACAGAGCAAGTCGAACTGCCTCAGCATGCGGTATTTGGCTATTTCTATTTGGGGGCTTTAGTGGTCGCGACTATCGCTTTCGCACTAATGGGGAATAGCGACAAGCTACCAACCACTACGACCCAATGGGGTATCTTGATTTATCTTGGTCTAATCGCATCTGGATTGGGGTATTTTGCGTGGAACAAAGGCGCAACGTTAGTCAATGCGGGGGCGCTTGCGGTGATGAACAATGCGCTCGTCCCAGCAGGCTTGATTGTTAATATCCTAATTTGGAACCGCGATGTCGACCTATTACGCCTTGGCTTAGGCGGGGCAATCATTATGCTTTCATTATGGGTGAATGAGACTTGGGTGAAACGTCGCGTAGAACGCGATTATGCGTCTCTTTAAATCGAAGCCAAACGAAAAATCCCGCTGTGTTAGCGGGATTTTTTTAAAACTAATGCGGTTAATTAATGCACCGACTCACGTCCTGTTGAATGAGAGCTCTGTGACCCCATCTGACTTAAGCTTAAGTTGATTTGCTCGAACTGCGCTTCTAGTTTACGTTGCTTACGTAATAACTTTTCTTGCTTGCTGACGGTTTTGCTTAGCTTTTTAAAGAATTTCTTCTGCTTTTTTGCCTGTTTCTTTGCTTGCTTAAGCTGAGACTGATTCCACACACCCTTTTCAGCGTCCGCCATCACTTGAGATTGATGATTCGCGATAACTGTCGGCGATGAGATAGGATCAATAACGCTTTTCTCAATGTTACCAACATCAGATTGAGCGGCACTCAACGCCATTGGTTTGCATAGCATACTCTTATCTTGGGATGCTCGAGCACATGAGCGACAAAGGTATTTGGGCGCACTCACAATCCGCTGAATTGCCCCTAGCTGTTCGCTAATATCATGGCGATTTAACTTACACAGACGCTTACTCATACCTCAATCCAGTAATAATGCGAATTATTATTAATAAGATATACAACTTTAGATAATGAAGCGCAAGCTGAATCTGTTGCCTTTACTTAGCGGCTGACCCTAGCTCATTGATGCCTTTACATAAACATCAAATCGGTTTTTTTTAGTTTCAATCGCCATGCTGGGTTTTTGCTGGTCGAGCCATTCTGCGTAGTCCGGTCTTTTCACCACCACGCGCTTACTGGCCAGCGCTAATGCTGGTTGCAATAAAGCATCTGCATCATTGTCTGCGCCCACTAACGACTGAAATACACGCATCTCTTTTTTCACCAATGCGGTTTTCTTTTTACTTTCCGGATGGGGGTACATTGGATCCAAGTACACCACATCAGGCGCGATAAAATCAGCATCACTCACCAGATCACTGAGTGCGGTATGACTAGACGCATGCAATAACGACATTCGCTCAGATACCCAAGCGCCTATTTCCTCATCCTGCTTGGCTCGCGCCAAACCATCATCAAGCAATGCCGCCACAACAGGATGACGCTCGACCATTTGCACTTTGCAACCTAACGAAGCCAATACAAACGCATCACGTCCAAGACCGGCAGTTCCATCCAATACTGTGGGTGTCACACCTTTGTTGAGACCGGCAGCTTTAGCAATAGCCTGCCCCTTACCGCCACCGAACTTGCGACGGTGAGCTACAGCACCAGAAACGAGATCAACATAAATTGCACCCAATTTAGGCTCATCTAGCTTACGTAGTTCTAGTCGTTGTTCAGTTAGAACAAGGGCAAACACGCTGTGTTCGTCTTGTTGTAAACCCCAGCGTTGTGCGATCTCATTAAGGTGATCGGTTTGTGTTAGATCTTCACACACAAGTTGTAGTTGCAAAGGCGTGCTCCATCAAAGCGCTAAAAAGAGGCCGAAGTGTAGCGAATTTTATAACACGCTACTACGGTCTATTGCATGAGTTTCCACCATCAGTTCATCAACGAGCTTCGCCAGTGGTTTAGGCTTACCAATCATATACCCTTGAGCGTAGTCGACCCCTAACTCCATCAGCAAATCAATTATCTGGCTGTTCTCCACAAACTCTGCGACGGTGTTTTTACCCATTTGCTTGGCTAAGTCGTTGATAGACCGCACCATCAAATGGTCCATTTCATTATTGGCAATATCACGTACAAACAACCCATCAATCTTGACGATATCAACGGGCAATTTCTTCAGATAGCCAAAAGACGACAAGCCAGAACCAAAGTCATCCAAGGCGATCAAACAACCAAGTTGTTTTAACTGCGTAAACAGCTCTAAAGCTTGATTCATGTTACTCATTGCCGCAGTTTCAGTTATCTCTAAGCAAATCTTTTCACATGGAACTGAGCTTTGGCGCAACGTCTCAATCAAGAAACGGATAAACTCTTGATTTCCCATTGATTGACCAGAGAGGTTTATGGCGCATAACGCAAGATTGTTCAGCTGCTCAGGGTGACTTTCTAGCCATGAGAGTGTTTTACTCACGACTTGTTTATCAAGTAAATGAGCGATGTTATATCGTTCAGATGCCGGCATGAAAATACCCGGCGAGATGTACTCATTGTCAGCATTGCGAATGCGGACAAGAATTTCAAAGTGCATACGAGGATCATCAACATTTAACCCCATAATACGTTGAGCGAATAGTTCAATTCGATCGTCAGCAAGAGCACGGTGAACTAAGTTGACGCAACTCATCTCCATCTCTCGACGACGCAACTCTTTGTCATCGGGACAGTAAAGGTTATAACGATTCCGTCCCTCTTCTTTTGCTGCATGACAAGCGGTGTCTGCTTGAGCATGAACCATCTGAGGTGATGTTGCGGTATGATCGATTAAACGAATGCCTATCGAACATGTCAGATTAAGTTTAATCTCATTCCAGATAAACTGATGTTCACTAAGCGTCATGATAATTGAGTCAGCGATGCTTTTCGCATCTCTCTCAGTACAGTCTTTCACTAATACTGCAAACTCATCCCCCCCCATGCGAGCCAATGTCGCATTGTAAGGCAGAACCTCTTGCAACATGCTGGCACAAAACTGGATAGCAGCATCACCCGCTTCATGACCAGCGGTGTCATTCAAAACCTTTAACTGGTCCATATCAAGAAACAGCATCGCATGAGTGCGAGTGTAACTCTCAACCTCTTTGAGTGCCTTATCCAGCTCCATTTCAAAGTAGTTTCGATTGTAGGTGTCGGTCAGTAAATCATACTGAGCTTGATAAGCGAGTTGCTCAGAGAGTTGACGCATTTCGGTAATATCTTCACCAGCGATGAGTAAGTGACCACTTTCAACTAATGGCCTGATATTCTCACGAATCCATAGTGAGTGCCCATCACGATGGCGGAATTCCACTTCTCGTCGCCAAACACCTTGAAGAGCCTGATTTGGTTGAAGCAATACTTGGCGCGGAATGATCGCGTTTTCATCCACGTAAAAGTCTTTCAATCGATGACCAAGCAGCTCCTTTTCATGGTAGCCCAGCAGTTGTTCAGCAAAGCTGTTCACTCGCTGAATTCGGTTCTGCTCATCCAAAGTAATCATCATCACAGGCTGTTGATTATAGTAGTAACTCAACGTCGCCTCTCGCTCAAACAAGCGCTCTTCAGTCAGTTTACGTGAAGTGATGTCACGAGCTTCCAACAACACGTGTGGGATATGATTGTCGTGTTTAGGTAAGACTCGTAAGGTCAGATCCAATACCATTGCACCATGCTCACGATGATAGATCTCGGCTTCAAATTGGCACACAGAGTCTTCCGTTAAATTCGTGAAATAACGTTCGATACGCTCTGCGGTTTTTTTCTGCCAATGACGATACTCCCATATTGGCATATTGCGGATAGCATCATCTTGGTACAACGCATTCTGTAGTTTGTTATTGGTCGAGATGAGCTGTCCGGTGTTATCCAATATACCAATCAAGTGATAGCTTTGGTCAAACACCATCTCAATCATCGTTTGATTGTCACGCGCAATTTGCTCACTCTTCTTTAAGCGACTGAGGTAATAAATCAAACTAACGATAACTAAGCTCAAGACAAAAAACACAACGCCCACAGTACGTATTTCATCATGATAACGTTGGGCAAAAGCTTCTGGTTTATTAATAAATGCCGCCAGCAACTCTTCTTCGACACCTAACTGCCACCCAATCACTTCCTGGTAATCCAGTTTAATTTCTTGCGCTCCCGCAATAACTGGCGGCAATGGTGAGTTTGGGTTGTTTATGACACTGATAAGCTGTTGTGCAACTTGATGACCATGCATACGACCATTTTGCATAATGCCACCAACCGCACCCAAGCCAAGCCCAAAGTTGTGCGCCATATAGATAGGTGCACCTGAAACTTGCGTGACTCGTCTTAGGTCTCGCGCAGTCGTCACCCAACCTTGTTTATCACGATAGAACACGGCCATTAAAACACTGGACTGAGCATCTAACTGCTTTACAAACTCAATCAGTTCCGCGAATGAATTAGGGACAATTTGCTCAACTTTATCGTTGAACTTCGGATGGCCAGCGAGGAACTGATCGACCTGAGAGCGCACTACATTCCCCGTAGTAGAGTGATCGGTAACAATGTAGATCTTCTTTCCTTGGGGTTGAACTCGTTCAATTAAATGCAGATTAGCTGCAACATCAATCTCTTCAGTGACACCGGTTGCCCTTAAGCCACGGTGCATTTCAGGCTGATAGTTGTTGATTCCGCCAAACACGATCGGGGTATCCCCCAACTCTGGCGCAAGACGCTGCATTAAGGTCAGTGCATTGTTATCACTGACGACAACGGCAGAGTAACTCTCTTCGTTGAACTTGGTTTTGAAAAGGCGATATAGTTGGTTTAAGTATTCTTCACTTTGCAGTCTTTTGGTGTCGAGATACAAAACACGGGGCGCAATATCCGTTCCCGCTAGTGATTCCGTTAAACCTTGCTGAAAATGGTCAGTCCAAAAAAAGCCATGGTGATAAGAATGAACAACCAGTACGTCTTTATTTTCCGCCACGGCTACGGAGCTAAATAAACAAATTATAAATATGAGACAAGAACGCACTTTTAGTTGCTCTTAATTAAAGGAAAAACGTTTCTCTCATAGTAACATTCTTGGTGCAAATTTGTACTTCCCTCAGTTCGAAAGGGCTAACCAATATAGGAAAAGTTATGCAAGTTCACGCAAATAAGTTGGATGATCTTGATAAAGCAATACTCAAAAGTCTTATGGCTGATGCGCGCAAGCCATACGCTGAAATGGCAAAGAACTTTAACGTCAGCCCTGCCACTATTCATGTTCGTATTGAAAAAATGAAAGCTGCGGAAGTCATTCAAGGTACAGAGGTGATCGTTGACACCAAAAAACTTGGCTACGATGTGTGCTGTTTTATTGGCATCAACTTAAATGCCGCTCGTGATTACCATTCTGCACTAGAGAAGCTCAATGCGCTGGAAGAGGTGGTTGAAGCTTACTACACCACCGGAGCTTATAATATTTTCGTTAAGCTGATGTGCCGCTCAATTGAAGAGCTACAACACGTATTGATCGACAAACTGCAAGCGATCGACGAAGTGCAGTCTACCGAAACGCTTATTTCGCTACAAAACCCCATCAACCGCAATGTAAACCCATAAAAAAGCTCGCCTTATTGGCGAGCTTCTTAAAGCAAACTAGCGAGAGGCTAAATACTCTTTTAGCTCTTCTACTGAGATTCCTTGTTCAGAAATCTGCTTTGCTAACAGGTCAACTTGCTCATCTTTACGCGAAACGATGACTTGTTGAAAATGGTAAACGATATCTCTCAGCATCGGCAGCGGAACTTGTTTCGCTGCGCTTTGAATGCGCTCGCCACTTTGGTTACCTAACTCATTAAGCAGTTTACCAAACATCACTTTTTCTGGAGAACTGTCCAGTTGCTCCATTAATCGAGCCATCTCGTACGTCGTTAGAGACATGTTTTATTCAAATCCACCCGTTACAAAAGGAAAGACTAAATATACACCGTTTTTTTAGTTAGGCATAGGTATCACCTTGATACTCATAACCTGTTATGACAATTACTGTGGTAAAGGTTGATGCCAAGCACGAGCAGGCTTAGTAAACAGAGCCACAAACCAAGGCAACACAATCAGCATTTGAATCGCTATCATCATTTTCGGTTCAAGACCTGATAGCTGTACAACACCAATCACTAACCCTGAACCACTCATTTGGAACAGGCCCAGCAATGCAGCAGCCGTGCCCGCTTTATCACCAAATGGCGCCAATGCTTTACCTGCAGCTGCACCGAGAATCCAAGCAAAGCCTATCGATGATAGAAAGACCGGCAACATAAAGGCTATAGCACTTTCGACACCCGCCAGAGACAACATCAAGATGCCAGCTACCATTAGTATGGCTAAGCCAATCAAAAGTGTTGCTCGAGTACCTAACTTATCCATACATTTTGGAGCTGTCATACTGGCGGTAATGTTTAACGCCGCATTGATTCCGAACCAGAAGGTAAACTGATTCATATCGAGCCCCAGTTGCCCCATCAGTACTACTGGAGCTGAAGTAACGTAAGCCAATATCACTGCCATTGCCAACATGCACAAACTTGCGTGGAATAAGAAAGACGGCGTCTTCAGAATGGTCATGTAACGACTAAACTTAAAAACCGACTCTTTACTCATTTGTGGGTTGGTCTCCTTCATGCTAACAAACAGCAATGCAAAAACGATTAAGGCGTATAGCGCCATAAAGCTGAAGTTGCTGCGCCAGCCAAATTGTTGTGTTAACCAACTCCCAAGGATAGGGGCAAGCGCTGGAATAAAACAGATCGCACCATTGAGATAGCTGATCATGCGACCACTCTTTTCCGGCCCAAAAATGTCGCGAACTGTTGCAAAGGCTGCTACCGATGTCGCGCACGCACCTAAGCCTTGTAGCATACGGGCAGTCAGCATCCATTCGATATTTTGAGCACCCCACGCCAACAGAGCGCTCAAGCCATAGATACCAATACCACACAATGCAACAGTTCGACGTCCTAGTTTATCTGCTAAAGGACCTGCGAAAAGCTGACCAACCCCCATAGCAAATAGAAACCAAGTAATCGTTCCCTGACTTAATGCATGTTCCACGTGAAACGCTTCTGATATCAGTGGCAAAGCTGGTAAGTAAATATCAATCGCCAGCGGACTGAACAGTACCAGCAAAGTGAGAAGTATCATTTGAGTTTTTTGAGGTGGGTTTGATGTATGCATTGAAAACAGAGCAAGTTAGTAATGAAATTATTGATAGTCTAAGCTAGGCTAGTTATTACATCCAATGACATTAAATCATCTGAGTTATTCTAATGAGGAATACCTATGAACATTGAAAAACTTGCGCGTATCGACCTCAATTTGTTGGTGTGCCTCAAGGTATTGATTGAAGAACTCAATGTGACTCGCGCCGCGAGTCGACTCTGCTTATCTCAGTCCGCAGTGAGTAAAAACCTCGCCAAACTCAGAGCGCAGTTTGATGACCCTCTTTTCGTCCGGACCTCTCATGGTCTAACCGCGACGCCAAAGACCTTGTTCCTCAAACCAAAATTAGATTCTCTGATCCATCAGTTAGAGTTACTCACTCAACCGGAACAGTTTACTCCAGATACCAGTGATTACCGCTTTCAGATAGCCGCAGTTGAAAGCGTTTACCCATTAATCCTGCCTCATTTTTTACCACACATTTTCAATCAAGCGCCAAATGTAACTATCAGCACTCACCCTTGGAGTGAGCAAACATTTTCTTTGCTGCAACGTGGCGAGCTTGATCTTGGTATTACCGGCAAGGATATCGATATCAACGATGCCAAATTGACGATGCTGCCACCCCACGATATATGTGAACAAGAGATCTATCGTGATAACCAAGTCTGTCTGATACGCAACAATCACCCAGCCCTGCAACGTGCTTGGAATCTGGAAAATTATCTTAAACAGCGTCATGTACAAGTACGCTGTGATGGAAATGATCGTTGGCTGTTGGACTATCGACTCGCTGATATGGGCAAAGAGCGTGATATTGCGATTACAGTCCCTGACTTTAATAGTGCTGCAAGTCTATGTAGCTACACCGACTTCGTCTTTACTGCACCAAGTCACTTTGTCCACTTGGCGGCAAAGCAACTTAACTTAGCCGTGCTTCCATTGCCACTAGAATTTCCTCCGATGGCATACACACTATTTTGGCATCGAGATAGAGAAAATGACCCCGCACTTTCATGGCTTAGAGCGATGATTCGCGACAAAACAGACTCTCTGAGGTAGTTCCCTTTACACCTTGTAGATAGGTCAAAATCAAAGCGTAGTAATCCTCTCAGTGAACGTTTGCAGCCTCGCGCCAAAAAGAGTAGCTTATTCTCCATTGTCGCTTTTGGCGCGACCAGAACAATTGAAGGATTAAAACGATGCTAACAACTACTGAACAGCGTTTAACCGCCATTAGACAATGGCTTGTTCAGCAAAACCTTGATGCTTTACTCGTCCCACATGAAGATGAGTACTTGGGTGAGTATGTGCCAGAGCACAATGAGCGCCTCCATTGGCTAACTGGATTTACAGGTTCTGCGGGCGTTGCCGTGATTACTCGTGAAGCTGCCGCTATTTTTGTTGATGGCCGATACACTGTTCAAGTCACCAAGCAGGTGCCAGCCGAGTTATTCGAGTATCGCCATCTTATTAATGAACCAGCTCTTGATTGGATTACGGAGCGAGTAGCTCAAGGTGGTAGCGTTGCCATCGACCCACGAATGCACAGCGGCGCTTGGCTAGAGAGTGCGCAAGCCAAGCTTAGTAAAAACCACCAGTTGCAAATTCTTGACGCTAACCCAATCGATGAACTTTGGTCTGATCGCCCAGCACCAGTATTGTCTGATGTACGTCTAATGAAGACCGATGCAGTCGGCCAAGCCAGTATTGAAAAGCGCCAACAAATTGCCGAGTTAGTGGTAAAGCAAGGGGCAGATAGCGCTGTGATCACTGCTCTAGATTCCATCTGCTGGTTACTCAATATTCGCGGCCTTGACGTATCTCGTCTTCCAGTACTGCTTTCACACGCGATTCTCCACAGCAACGGTAATGTAGAGTTCTTCTTAGATCCTTCTCGAGTACCAGAAGATTTCGCACAGCACGTTGGTGATGGTGTGTCTGTATTTGCACCACAACAATTAGAGTCGCGACTAGAGTCTCTTGCCGGAACCAAAGTGCTTGTTGACCCTGCTACAAGCAATGCTTGGTTCAAACTGGTACTACAGAATTCAGGTGCACAAGTAATCAGTGCTGCTGATCCTTGTCTAATGCCGAAAGCGGCCAAAAACGCCACTGAGATTGCAGGCATGAAAGCGTGCCATATTCGAGATGGTGTCGCGATGGTGCATTTCTTAAGCTGGTTAGATAGTGAAGTCGCTAAGGGTAACTTACACAACGAAGCTGTGCTAGCAGACAAGCTAGAGTCTATTCGTCGCCAAGATCCTACCTTAATGGATTTGAGCTTCGATACTATTTCTGCAGCTGGCAGCAACGCCGCGATGTGTCACTACAATCATGAAAACCAGCCTCAACCTGGTCAGTTAACTATGGATAGCTTGTACCTAGTTGATTCAGGCGGTCAGTATTTAGATGGTACGACTGATATTACCCGTACTATTGCGATTGGCCAGCCAAGCTCTGAAATGATCAAGCAGTTTACCTTAGCGTTGAAGGGCCATATTGGTGTTGCTCGTGCGCGCTTCCCACAAGGAACACGCGGCTTCCAACTTGACACTTTAGCCCGTCAACATTTGTGGGCTGAAGGTTTTGACTATGACCACGGCACTGGTCATGGCGTTGGGCATTTTCTAAGTGTTCATGAAGGTCCAGCAAGCATCTCTAAAAAACTGATTGATGTACCTCTAGTCAAAGGTATGGTGCTGTCGAACGAACCTGGTTACTACCGTGCTGATCAATTTGGTATTCGTATTGAGAACCTCGAGTTGGTTGTTGAACAGTCTACACAAGGTGATTTCTCCGTACTGGCTTTTGAATCGTTAACTCGATGCCCTATCGATCTACGTAATATTGATGTCAATCTGCTGACTCGCCCTGAACTCGCTTGGCTTAATAGCTACCATGAGAAAGTCTGGCAAGATCTCAACCTATTGATCGATGATGAACAAGTTAAGCAATGGCTGCGCGAAGCGACTCGTGCCCTAAGTCATTAACAACTATCCGGATTAGAGAATAGGCATAACCGGCCTGTGATTTGATAAACAAAAGGCTCCGTTAGGAGCCTTTTATGTTTCACGTGAAACACTATTTAACCTGAGTATGCGGAGTGCCAATCTCGCCAAATTGGGTCAAACCCTTTACTCCGAATCATCGCTTCCACGGTAGCCGCACTGCGCTCGTCACTAATCTCAAATTGCTCTAACTCAGCATCTTGCATTGCATAGCCGCCAGGTTGAGTTTTGGAAGCCGCCGAAAGGCTGGTAATACCAAGCGGTAAAACATGATCACGAAACACTTCGCTCTCGCGAGTTGAAAGTGAGAGTTCAACTTCCGGATTTAACAATCGATAAGCACAAATGAGTTGTACTAGTTGTCTGTCCGTCATGATCGACTTCGGCTGCAAACCACCGGTACAGGGTCTCAAGCGCGGAAACGATATCGAGTAACGCGTTTGCCAATAAGTTCGCTCTAAATAGTCAAGATGAGCAGCAACATAAAAACAATCAGTACGCCAATCTTCCAATCCTATTAGTGCACCAATCCCAATCTTGTCGATACCTGCCCTTGCCAATCTATCTGGTGTTTCTAGGCGATATTCGAAGTTGGTCTTATTGCCTCTTAAGTGATGCTCTGCATAGGTAGAAGGATGGTAGCTTTCTTGATACACCATCACAGCATCTAGTCCTAATCTCTTCAGTTCCTCATATTCGACTTGGTCGAGTGGCTGCACTTCCATCGCGAGATAGTTGAAATGTGGCTTTATCACTGGCAGCATTTCGCGAAAGTAACCCATCCCTACTTTGGTTTCATGCTCTCCAGTGACGAGCAAAACACTATCAAACTTCATCGCTTTTATTGCACCAACTTCAGCTTCAATTTCTGCCTTGTTTAAAGTACGACGCTTAATGCGATTTTCCATCGAAAAGCCACAATAGCTACAAGCATTAGCACACAGATTTGAAAGGTAAAGTGGTATATAAAGCGACATGGTGTTGCCAAACCGCTTACGAGTTAAAGCAAAAGAAGCTTGTGCCATCTGCTCTAAGTAAGGTTCCGCAGCAGGTGAAATAAGTGCTTTAAAATCCTCAAGATCGCGTTTAGACGAGTTCAGCGCGCGCAATACGTCATTTGCGGATTTACTCCTAATAGATAACGAAATGTCATCCCAGTTGAGTTGCCTAAATGATTGTAAAAAGCTCATGCACTGCCTCACTCATCAAGAAATGAAGTCAATGGGCTCGAGGCAACCGCATATGAGGCTTTCCCTGCCAGCCCAGAAACATACGCAAGGTGCCCCGCTTCTACCGCCAGTTTGAATGCCCGTGCCATCGCGACAGGTTGTGCAGCAGTGGCGATCGCCGTGTTAACTAACACCGCATCAGCCCCCATCTCCATCGCCATCGCCGCATGGGAAGGCGCACCTATTCCCGCATCAACAATCACCGGAACCCTCGCTTGAGCAATTATGATTTCAACAAAGTCATGAGAGACAATGCCTTTGTTTGATCCTATGGGAGCACCAAGCGGCATAACTGCTGCGCAACCGACCTCTTCCAGTTTCTTGCACAAAACTGGGTCTGCATGGCAGTAAGGTAGAACAACGAAACCATCTTTAACCAATTGCTCGGCAGCAATAAGAGTCTCAACAGGGTCTGGCATCAAGTACTTGGGATCAGGATGAATCTCAAGCTTAAGCCAATTAGTGCCAAGGGCTTCACGAGCCAAGTGAGCAGCAAAAACGGCATCTTTAGCGTTTTTTGCGCCCGAAGTATTGGGTAGCAAATTAACACCTGAGCTCACTAATGGTTGAAGGATATCATCGTGTTTGTCGTGCACATCGACTCGCTTTAATGCCATGGTTGCCAGTTGTGAGCCCGATGCCTCAATTGCTTCAGACATAATCGTGCTATTTGCAAACTTACCCGTGCCAGTAAACAAACGGGACTCAAAGGTTTTATCTGCTATTTTTAACGGCTTAGTGAAACTCATGGCTAACCTCCCGCGATGGCTTGAAAGAGTGAAATAGCATCCCCTTGGCTTAGCGTCGTCGCCGACCATTTAGTGCGTGGGATGATTTGATTATTGATAGCAAAAACACAGCCTTGTTGCGGTAACGACAAAAGGTCGATCACTTGTTCGAGATTGCTTTCCGCTTTTATGCTCTGTACTTGCTGATTAATCGTGATAGTGATTTCAGTCATAGTTCGCTTCCTTGATCTTATCTCCACAAATAGCGCACTCTTCATCTTGGGGAATAGCGAGTCTTTGCCACTGCATAGACTTACCATCAAATAAGTGAATCTCACTGGTTTCAAACAGGAACTGGCCTAAGGAAAGCTTTTGAATTGCCGCTAAGGCTTGATAGTTCCCTAGCGTTCCCACAACCGGACCAATGACACCGCTATTGACGCAAGAGTGATCGGAATTTAGTTCATCAAATGGATATAGGCAGCGGTAGCAACTCTTGTCTTGTTGATAATCGAAGACTGAGAACTGGCCTTGCCAGCCAATTGCTGAAGCAGAGATTAGTGGCGTGCGTTGAGTGTAGCAGACGCGGTTAACAACTTGGCGCGTGGCAATATTGTCACTGCAATCCAGCACGACATCCGCCAGCATCACCTCGAGGCTAAGCTGAGATTCATCCATCCGTTTAGCGATACTACGCAAGCTCACTTCCGGATTAAGCTGAGATAATTGACGCGAAATGGCGCAGACCTTGTTAGTGCCAATGTCATAATCTCGGTAAGCCACTTGCCGCTGTAGGTTGCTCTGATCCACATGGTCGTCATCAACTAATACCAGTCGCCCAACACCGGCTGCGGCTAAGTAGAGCGCAGCCGCACTACCTAGACCACCACAACCGATGATAAGGACATGGGATTGAAATAGACGCTGCTGACCCGCCTCGGTAATTTCTGGCAGAGCTACTTGACGTTGATAACGGAGAAACTGTTCATCAGTTAACATCCATCACCTCCTCTGTCGACAAGACTCCACTTTGCATAATGTCATCAAACTGTCGAATAACATCTTGGGGTGATTCAGCCTGTGTCAACGCTCTTACCACCGCTAAACTGGTCACGCCACACCGCCATACCTGTTCAGCATTAGTCAGATCTATCCCTCCGATTGCCACGGTGGGATAACCAAACTGACACTCTGTGTTTACCTTCGGTATAGTGTTAATCAACGCCTGATATAAGGCTAACCTGACTAAACCTTGCGGTTTTGAGGGCATCTGTTTGGTTGTGGTAGGGAAAATATGACCAAGAGCGATATAGCTAGGCTTAAGTTGCACAATACGTAGCAACTCATAGTAGCCATGCGTCGATAAACCTAAACGAATATCAGCCCTGTGCAATTGAGAGATATTGGCAACTTCAAGATCTTCTTGCCCCAAGTGAACACCATAAGCTCGGTGTTTAACCGCTAGTTGCCAGTAGTCATTGATAAAGACTTGAGCTTGATGTCGCTTGCCGAGTTCAATCACGTCTATGATTTGCTGTTCTAAATCTGGAACATTGGGGTCTTTAACCCTTAATTGGATGGTCTTAATGCCTAACTTCAGCAGTTTTTCCACCCACTCAACGTTATCCACGACAGGATACAACCCCAACTGAGTCTCATCGACATTACCAAATGGCTGTTGGAATGAGGAGGCAATCCATCCCACAGAAATGCCTAACGCTTTGTGTTCAAGCACTGGTTGGGGAAAATATTGGTAGTCACTTGGCCATGTTTCACGTGAAACATTCATCTTGCTACGAGCAAGAGTCAGAGAGTCTTCAAGGGGGAAATCAAGACTAAGTAAAGCCACTATCCAAGCTAGATGGCAATCGTATTCTGATGGTTGTGATTCAACCATATAAGCAAGAGCACGAGTTTTCACACTCTGCGAATGAGTCCAAATATCTAGCCAGCGAGCACCATCGCGCATACCTAGATAAACCGTATTCGATTTAATTGGATGGTTTAATTGATCGCTGTGATACTCGATATAACAGTCACAATCCCTTGATGAACATGACCAAAGATCACTGCCAATAACAAGTTCTGACTGCTCGGTTTGAATCAACAGATATTGAGTCGAGCTTACTCCCAGTTCAATATGACCAATAGCCAAACCTTGCTGTTTGGCTAATATAAGGGCTTGTTGAATCTCACCAGTTAACTCAATCTTACTCGATGGAACCAGTATAGAGACCGTCATTACTCTGCCTCTGAACTGACTGCTGGATGATAAAGTTCCGAGCCAGTCGCACGGAACTCCGCTGACTTCTGGCGCATACCTTCCAATGGATCGTTGAGCATTTTTATCTCAATAGCTTGATCAGCCGCGACCTGCTCCGTGTCTTTCGCATATTCACGAACTTCTTGAGAAATCTTCATTGAACAGAATTTGGGGCCACACATAGAACAAAAATGCGCAACTTTACCCGACTCTTGTGGGAGTGTTTCATCATGGAAGCTACGCGCCGTCTCTGGATCAAGTGACAGATTAAACTGATCTTCCCAACGGAACTCAAAACGAGCTTTTGACAAAGCATTATCACGTACTTGTGCACCAGGATGCCCTTTCGCTAGATCCGCAGCATGTGCAGCCAACTTGTAAGTAATCAAGCCCGTCTTAACATCTTCTTTGTTTGGTAAACCAAGATGCTCTTTCGGGGTGACATAGCAAAGCATGGCACAGCCATACCAACCAATCATCGCCGCCCCAATCCCAGAAGTAATATGGTCATAGCCCGGAGCAATATCTGTAGTCAGAGGACCAAGAGTGTAAAATGGCGCTTCATGACAGTGCTCAAGCTGTTCTTCCATATTTTCTTTGATCATATGCATAGGCACATGCCCTGGACCTTCAATGATCACTTGCACATCATACTCCCAAGCTATCTTGGTTAGCTCTCCCAGCGTTCTGAGCTCGGCAAATTGCGCTTCATCATTCGCATCAGCGATTGAACCCGGTCTAAGGCCATCACCAAGAGAGAGTGCAACATCATACTTAGCGCAAATTTCACAAATCTCGCGGAAATGGGTGTAGAGAAAGCTTTCCTGATGATGAGCTAAACACCACTTAGCGATAATAGATCCACCGCGAGAAACAATCCCAGTCACACGTTTTGCCGTCATCGGTACATAGCGTAAAAGCAGACCTGCATGGATAGTAAAGTAATCGACCCCTTGCTCAGCTTGCTCGATAAGCGTGTCTCTCATCACTTCCCAATTGAGGTTTTCGGCGATACCGTTCACTTTTTCAAGAGCCTGATACATTGGAACCGTGCCAATCGGTACCGGGCTATTGCGTAGAATCCACTCTCGCGTTTCATGAATATTGCGACCAGTAGAGAGATCCATAACGGTGTCGCCTCCCCAACGGGTAGACCAAACCAGTTTCTCCACTTCTTCTTCAATCGATGAGGTGACCGACGAGTTACCAATGTTAGCGTTAACTTTGACTAAAAAGTTACGCCCAATAATCATGGGTTCCGACTCTGGGTGGTTAATATTAGACGGAATAATTGCCCGCCCTTCTGCAACCTCATTACGTACAAACTCAGGAGTAATATCTTTGGGTAAGTTAGCGCCGAAACCTTGACCTGCGTGTTGTTGAACTAAGACTTCATCTCGATAACGAGCGCGCCCCATATTTTCACGCAAAGCGATATATTCCATTTCTGGTGTAATAATGCCTTGGCGAGCATAGTGAAGTTGAGTTACACATTTACCGTCACTAGCACATCTTACTCGTGGTAGATTACCGTAACGAAGTTGATCAAGAGTTTCATCAGCTAAGCGTTCTTTGGTGTAAACCGAACTCACATCATCAAGGATTTCTGTATCATTACGCTCTTCAATCCATCGCTCACGAAGCTTCGGTAAGCCACTGTAGAGGTCAATTTGATGCTCAGGATCGGTATAGAGGCCAGATGTATCATAAACACGTATAGACTCGTTAGGCTCGAATACAGGGGCTTCTTTGCTGCCTCCTACAAGGCTATCTGCCAATGAGATTTCACGCATTGGTACTCGAATATCAGGGCGGGAACCCTCAACGTACACCTTATGTGAATTTGGGTAAGGCTGTACTGAGAGAGTATCAATAAATTGTTTAGCTTCCAGTCTCGCTTGCTTGCGACTCGACATAGCATTTTTCCTTGCTCATTTTATATAAACGTATGGGATAAAAATGCTTGGCGGAACGGTATGACAAGAGGTATCGAAAATTAGGTTATAGCAACCTAAGCACAACATCGATATGTTGATAGGAACACTAGGGGAAATAGAAAACTCCCTAGGTATAATATCTTCTCCTGTTCCCTTCGCAGATTCTAATCTGATCAGGTTCAACGGATCCCGAATTAACGGTCTCAGCCCAATGGCACTCCGACAAGTGATGCAATTATAAGCATTTGGTCGGTCTAAACCAAGCCGACCTGTGCGAAAATATTTAAATTATTGTTAAGATTTCATCAGCAATTGAAAACCCAGCCACGCCGCTGAAATGCTCAAAAACACGTTAAGCAGTACGTTTAGGCCCATCTTAAAGAATGCTCCTTGCTGCATTAGCAAAACATTGTCCATTGAGAAAGTCGAGAATGTAGTTAGCGCCCCAAGAAACCCAAGGCCAATGATCTGGCGCCAAGGTTCTATCGACATAATCTCACTTTCAAAGGCTGCGATCAGCAAACCCATAATGAACGAGCCCACTACGTTAACGGTCAACGTACCGTATGGAAAACCACGTCCTAATAATGTGACGCATAGTTCTGAGACTAAGTATCGTGAACATGCACCAAACGCACCACCCAGTGCGATAAACCCTAAAATGGAAAGCTGTCCCATAAATCCCCCAAAACTGTTAGTGGCTATATTGTAGCCATAACAGACAGAATTTCGAGCCTACAAACTAAATATTCACCCGATAAAAGCTTATAGATTGAAAAAGTTACAGTAGTCACTTTAACGGGAATATAAAGGCGAATGTATGGTTTGGAAAGCTGCGCGACGAATTTGGCAGAAGAACTAGAGAATGTAGAGATGGGAATTAAGAGTCGAAAAACAAAGTACCACAGATACAGAGTGTTCCAATTTATTTTCTAATAGATACGAAAAAGCCCCGACATTTCTGCCGAAGCTTTCGAAGATGGTAGGGGTGAAGAGATTCGACCGGGCTGGCGCCCCAGCTCCCAACACTCGCTTTGAAAAAGCGATAGATGCGAAAAAGCCCCGTCTTTCGACGAGGCTTTCGTATATGGCAGGGGTGAAGAGATTCGACCGGGCTGGCGCCCCAGCTCCCAACACTCGCTTTGAAAAAGCGATAGATGCGAAAAAGCCCCGTCTTTCGACGAGGCTTTCGTATATGGCAGGGGTGGAGAGATTCGAACTCCCAACACGCGGATTTGGAATCCGCTGCTCTGCCAATTGGAGCTACACCCCTAAATGTCTCTACATCGTGATAGTTAGATTCGAACTCTCAGCACGCCCTAATTCAACGACTGGGGGAATCCGCTACTCTTATTCTTTCGAATTGGAGCTATAACCCTGTAGAAATTACAGTTTATCACATCGTAGATTCAAAAAAACCTCGCAAAAGCGAGGTTTCTTAATAAGTGGCGGAGTGGACGGGACTCGAACCCGCGACCCCCGGCGTGACAGGCCGGTATTCTAACCAACTGAACTACCACTCCGCAGTGGCTTACTCGCTATCAAGCAAGTGTCCATAATATAAAGCCTGGCGATGTCCTACTCTCACATGGGGAAGCCCCACACTACCATCGGCGCTAATTCGTTTCACTTCTGAGTTCGGCATGGAATCAGGTGGGTCCAAATCGCTATGGTCGCCAAGCAAATTCTTTAATTCGGAAAGCTGTTTTTGTGTTCTCTACACAATCAAGTTTTGTTCTTTCTTTGAGTCCATCAAAACCCCTTGGGTGTTGTATGGTTAAGCCTCACGGGCAATTAGTATCAGTTAGCTCAATGCCTCACAGCACTTACACACCTGACCTATCAACGTCGTAGTCTCCGACAACCCTTTAGGATACTTAAAGTATCAGGGAGAACTCATCTCAAGGCTCGCTTCCCGCTTAGATGCTTTCAGCGGTTATCGATTCCGAACTTAGCTACCGGGCAATGCGTCTGGCGACACAACCCGAACACCAGAGGTTCGTCCACTCCGGTCCTCTCGTACTAGGAGCAGCCCCTTTCAATTCTCCAACGCCCACGGCAGATAGGGACCGAACTGTCTCACGACGTTCTAAACCCAGCTCGCGTACCACTTTAAATGGCGAACAGCCATACCCTTGGGACCGACTTCAGCCCCGTGGATGTGATGAGCCGACATCGAGGTGCCAAACACCGCCGTCGATATGAACTCTTGGGCGGTATCAGCCTGTTATCCCCGGAGTACCTTTTATCCGTTGAGCGATGGCCCTTCCATACAGAACCACCGGATCACTATGACCTACTTTCGTACCTGCTCGAATTGTCATTCTCGCAGTTAAGCGGGCTTATGCCATTGCACTAACCACACGATGTCCAACCGTGTTTAGCCCACCTTCGTGCTCCTCCGTTACTCTTTGGGAGGAGACCGCCCCAGTCAAACTACCCACCGGGCACTGTCCGTAACCCCGATTAGGGGTCGACGTTAGAACATCAACACTACAAGGGTGGTATTTCAAGGACGGCTCCACACATACTGGCGTACGTGCTTCAAAGCCTCCCACCTATCCTACACATGTAGGGTCAATGTTCAGTGCCAAGCTGTAGTAAAGGTTCACGGGGTCTTTCCGTCTAGCCGCGGGTACACTGCATCTTCACAGCGATTTCAATTTCACTGAGTCTCGGGTGGAGACAGCGTGGCCATCATTACGCCATTCGTGCAGGTCGGAACTTACCCGACAAGGAATTTCGCTACCTTAGGACCGTTATAGTTACGGCCGCCGTTTACCGGGGCTTCGATCAAGAGCTTCGACCTAAGTCTAACCCCATCAATTAACCTTCCGGCACCGGGCAGGCGTCACACCGTATACGTCATCTTACGATTTTGCACAGTGCTGTGTTTTTAATAAACAGTTGCAGCCACCTGGTATCTGCGACTCTCAATAGCTCCATCCGCAAGGGACTTCACCGTCAAGAGCGTACCTTCTCCCGAAGTTACGGTACCATTTTGCCTAGTTCCTTCACCCGAGTTCTCTCAAGCGCCTTGGTATTCTCTACCCGACCACCTGTGTCGGTTTGGGGTACGATTCCTTACAATCTGAAGCTTAGAGGCTTTTCCCGAAGCATGGCATCAATGACTTCACTACCGTAGTAGCTCGACGTCGTGTCTCAGCCTTAGAAAGAGCCGGATTTACCTAACTCTTAAGCCTACGCACTTGAACCTGGACAACCGTCGCCAGGCCCACCTAGCCTTCTCCGTCCCCCCCATCGCAATTGTAAGAAGTACGGGAATATTAACCCGTTTCCCATCGACTACGCCTTTCGGCCTCGCCTTAGGGGTCGACTTACCCTGCCCCGATTAACGTTGGACAGGAACCCTTGGTCTTCCGGCGAGGAGGTTTTTCACCCCTTTATCGTTACTCATGTCAGCATTCGCACTTCTGATACCTCCAGCATGCTTTACAACACACCTTCAACGGCTTACAGAACGCTCCCCTACCCAATAACTAAAAGTTATTGCCGCAGCTTCGGTTTATAGCTTAGCCCCGTTACATCTTCCGCGCAGGCCGACTCGACTAGTGAGCTATTACGCTTTCTTTAAATGATGGCTGCTTCTAAGCCAACATCCTAGCTGTCTAAGCCTTCCCACATCGTTTCCCACTTAGCTATAATTTGGGACCTTAGCTGGCGGTCTGGGTTGTTTCCCTCTCCACGACGGACGTTAGCACCCGCCGTGTGTCTCCCGGATAGTACTTACTGGTATTCGGAGTTTGCAAAGGGTTGGTAAGTCGGGATGACCCCCTAGCCTTAACAGTGCTCTACCCCCAGTAGTATTCGTCCGAGGCGCTACCTAAATAGCTTTCGGGGAGAACCAGCTATCTCCAGGTTTGATTGGCCTTTCACCCCTAGCCACAAGTCATCCGCTAATTTTTCAACATTAGTCGGTTCGGTCCTCCAGTTGATGTTACTCAACCTTCAACCTGCCCATGGCTAGATCACCTGGTTTCGGGTCTATATCCAGAGACTGAACGCCCAGTTAAGACTCGGTTTCCCTACGGCTCCCCTAGATGGTTAACCTTGCCACTGAATATAAGTCGCTGACCCATTATACAAAAGGTACGCAGTCACAGGACAAAGCCTGCTCCTACTGCTTGTACGTACACGGTTTCAGGTTCTATTTCACTCCCCTCACAGGGGTTCTTTTCGCCTTTCCCTCACGGTACTGGTTCACTATCGGTCAGTCAGTAGTATTTAGCCTTGGAGGATGGTCCCCCATATTCAGACAGGATAACACGTGTCCCGCCCTACTCGATTTCACTGAACACACATCGTCAACTACGGGACTATCACCCTGTATCGTCGGACTTTCCAGACCGTTCGTCTAACGCGTGTAAAGCTTAAGGGCTAGTCCAATTTCGCTCGCCGCTACTTTCGGAATCTCGGTTGATTTCTTTTCCTCGGGGTACTTAGATGTTTCAGTTCCCCCGGTTCGCCTCGTTATGCTATGTATTCACATAACGATACTTACTTATGTAAGTGGGTTTCCCCATTCGGAAATCCCAGACTCAAGTGGCTTTTACTGCCTAATCTGGGCTTATCGCAAGTTAATACGTCCTTCATCGCCTCTGACTGCCAAGGCATCCACCGTGTACGCTTAGTCACTTAACCATACAACCCGAAGGAGTTTCGAGTTGATGAACAAGTCACCAAAGTTGTCTGCAATTTTTATACATGATGCAGACTCGATTTTGCCGGACTCAAATTCCAAGAACACTTGAATGTGTTTTTGTGTATTCATAAATGAATACTTTGAGAACTTTACAAACAACAATAAATTGTTGTTTTGTCAGCTTTCCAAATTGTTAAAGAGCTAGATTTTACTTTCTACTTAAAGAAAGAAACCATTTTTAAAAGCACTCATCGAATGCGCTTAAAGATGGTGGGCGATACCGGGCTCGAACCAGTGACCCCCTGCTTGTAAGGCAGGTGCTCTCCCAACTGAGCTAATCGCCCACATTATTTTACTTCTTGTGGAAGAAGTCTCGAATGGTGGAGCTAAGCAGGATCGAACTGCTGACCTCCTGCGTGCAAGGCAGGCGCTCTCCCAGCTGAGCTATAGCCCCATCGAGAAAATGGTGGGTCGTGCAGGATTCGAACCTGCGACCAATTGATTAAAAGTCAACTGCTCTACCAACTGAGCTAACGACCCAATGGTATCCCGTAGGGGAGTCGAACCCCTGTTACCGCCGTGAAAGGGCGGTGTCCTGAGGCCTCTAGACGAACGGGACACTGGATTGAAGAGTATGGGTACTCTTCTTCTCTTAAACTTTATAAACCATCAATCTGTGTGAACACTCATCGCAATAATCATCGTATAAGGAGGTGATCCAGCGCCAGGTTCCCCTAGCGCTACCTTGTTACGACTTCACCCCAGTCATGAACCACAAAGTGGTGAGCGTCCTCCCGAAGGTTAAACTACCCACTTCTTTTGCAGCCCACTCCCATGGTGTGACGGGCGGTGTGTACAAGGCCCGGGAACGTATTCACCGTGGCATTCTGATCCACGATTACTAGCGATTCCGACTTCATGGAGTCGAGTTGCAGACTCAATCCGGACTACGACGTACTTTTTGGGATTCGCTCACTTTCGCAAGTTGGCTGCCCTCTGTATACGCCATTGTAGCACGTGTGTAGCCCTACTCGTAAGGGCCATGATGACTTGACGTCGTCCCCACCTTCCTCCGGTTTATCACCGGCAGTCTCCCCGAGTTCCCGACATTACTCGCTGGCAAACAAGGATAAGGGTTGCGCTCGTTGCGGGACTTAACCCAACATTTCACAACACGAGCTGACGACAGCCATGCAGCACCTGTCTCATAGTTCCCGAAGGCACCAAAGCATCTCTGCTAAGTTCTATGGATGTCAAGAGTAGGTAAGGTTCTTCGCGTTGCATCGAATTAAACCACATGCTCCACCGCTTGTGCGGGCCCCCGTCAATTCATTTGAGTTTTAATCTTGCGACCGTACTCCCCAGGCGGTCTACTTAACGCGTTAGCTCCGAAAGCCACGGCTCAAGGCCACAACCTCCAAGTAGACATCGTTTACGGCGTGGACTACCGGGGTATCTAATCCTGTTTGCTCCCCACGCTTTCGCATCTGAGTGTCAGTATCTGTCCGGGGGCCGCCTTCGCCACCGGTATTCCTTCAGATCTCTACGCATTTCACCGCTACACCTGAAATTCTACCCCCCTCTACAGTACTCTAGTCAGCCAGTTTCAAATGCAATTCCGAGGTTGAGCCCCGGGCTTTCACATCTGACTTAACTAACCACCTGCATGCGCTTTACGCCCAGTAATTCCGATTAACGCTCGCACCCTCCGTATTACCGCGGCTGCTGGCACGGAGTTAGCCGGTGCTTCTTCTGTCGCTAACGTCAAATCCATACGCTATTAACGCATGAACCTTCCTCACGACTGAAAGTACTTTACAACCCGAAGGCCTTCTTCATACACGCGGCATGGCTGCATCAGGCTTGCGCCCATTGTGCAATATTCCCCACTGCTGCCTCCCGTAGGAGTCTGGACCGTGTCTCAGTTCCAGTGTGGCTGATCATCCTCTCAGACCAGCTAGGGATCGTCGCCTTGGTGAGCCCTTACCTCACCAACTAGCTAATCCCACCTAGGCATATCCTGACGCGAGAGGCCCGAAGGTCCCCCTCTTTGGCCCGTAGGCATTATGCGGTATTAGCCATCGTTTCCAATGGTTATCCCCCACATCAGGGCAATTTCCTAGGCATTACTCACCCGTCCGCCGCTCGCCGCCCATAAACGCACCCGAAGGATTGTTTATGTCGCTGCCGCTCGACTTGCATGTGTTAGGCCTGCCGCCAGCGTTCAATCTGAGCCATGATCAAACTCTTCAATTTAAGATTTTGTCGACTCAATGAATACTGAACATTACATAGTAATGTTTGAATTGACTGTGCTGCTATTTCTAGCAATGGTCACTTCGTTTCATTGAAATCTAATTTGAAGCCTAAGCTTCTAATTTGGATTATCATCAACGAGTGCCCACACAGATTGATAGGTTTATATTGTTAAAGAGCGTTCCGTTTGAGTTTCCTCAAAACGGACGGTCATTTTAGCGAGTTAAAGTTTAGTGTCAACCACTTTTTTCAAACTTTTTTCAAGCATTTCGCTTGGCTAAGTGACCTTGCTAACTCGACAATATTTTGTTTCGAAACCGAAGCTTCGAAGCTTTGCCGTGTCAACGAGGGCGCATTATAGAGAACGAGATCTCTTTGGCAAGACCTTTTTGAAAGTTTTTTGCGTTTTTTTATCGTTCGGTGAATAAATAGACTAAAACCGCCAAAAGAGGCGGTTTTGTTTACAATTGTTTAAACTTATCGGCAAATAAAGAGACTTTTTCCCAGTTGGTATACTCGACTTCTTTACTGGTATCCGTCTCGCCTCCAGTTAAAGTCATAATCAGCTTAATCATCATTTTGTCGAACCAACCATACCTTGGATAGTACAGCGCACCAGCAAAGACACCGATTAAACTTGGTTGCCAAGGAGATAAACGCAAAAACTTCTTAATATAGACACTTCCTTCCGGGGTATCTTTTCCTTGATCTTCTTTTCTTGCAGTGAGGTTTACACAAAAGAATGCCACTTTACTCTGTTCAAGCTGTTCTATATTGCGATTAATAAACTGATAGAGCTTTTTATTCAGCTTGCCATAACGAATAGAAGCACCAATCAACACTCTTTCATATAAAGAGAAGTCAACGCTATCCACTTTATGCAGATCGATTAGCTCACATTGATAGTCAGCCAAATGCTTTTCGATATACTCGAGAATCTTAACTGTCTGCCCTTCCTGGGAAGAGTATAGAAATAAAACCTTTTTCACTTAATATCCTTAGCTACGCCAAAATGTTGGTGTAAGCAAAATTAGCAGCGTAAAAATCTCTAGGCGCCCAAACAACATTGATACAACTAACACCCACTTCGCTTTGTCGTTGATTTCACCAAAATGCAATGCCACTTCTCCAAGGCCTGGCCCTAAGTTATTAAGTGTCGCGGCTACCGCAGAGAACGCACTTAACTCGTCCATGCCTGTCGCTATCAATGCCAGCATACAGACGACAAAAACCAATGCATAGGCAGAGAAGAATCCCCACACCGCATCCACAACCCGCTGTGAAAGCGCACTACCACCGAGCTTAATGGTGTAAACCGCACGAGGATGAACCAAACGTTTCAGCTCTCGCGCACCTTGTAATGTCAGCAAAAGGATACGGATAACCTTCATCCCGCCGCCTGTCGACCCTGCACAGCCTCCTATAAAAGAGGAGAATAATAACAACACTGGCAGAAACAATGGCCACTCAGCAAATCCCGTGGTTGTAAAACCTGCAGTGGTTGATATTGAAACTGTTTGGAATAACGCCTGATCAAATGCCTCATAAATGGTGTCATATGAGTGGTGATTAAGCAGCATTAAAAAACAGACTAAGAACAACAGCACTTGGATAAAGACAAATGCGCGAAACTCAGGGTCTTTCCAATAATACTTAGGGTGAACACCACCGGATGCAAATGCAGCAAAATGCAATGAGTAGTTACACGCCGATATCAACAAGAACACCACAGTAATCATATTGATCGCATAGCTATCAAAGTAACCCATACTGGCATCATGGGTAGAGAAACCACCAATCGCTATCGTCGAAAAACTATGCCCTATCGCATCAAACGGTGTCATCCCCGCTAACCAGAAAGCAACGGCACAAGCAACGGTTAAACTCAGATAGATATACCAAAGTGCCTTTGCGGTTTCAGCAATACGTGGCGTCATTTTGCTGTCTTTTACCGGGCCTGGAATTTCTGCTCGGTAAAGCTGCATACCACCGATACCTAACACTGGGAGAATCGCTACAGCAAGCACAATGATCCCCATACCACCAAACCATTGTAGAAACTGGCGATAAAACAGAATCGCTTTTGGTAAGTGGTCAAGTCCAACAATGACTGTTGCCCCCGTTGTTGTCAGTGCAGAAAAGGATTCAAAAAAGGCGTCAGTCACTGAAATATTGGGGTTGTCGGAGAGTAAGAAAGGCAGGGAACCTGCACTGCCTATTACTGTCCAGAACAGAACAACAATTAGAAAGCCATCACGAGCTTTGAGTTCATGCTTATGCCTTCGGTTGGGAAACCAACAAACGACACCACAGAACAGTAGAACGAAAAAAGTCGTGACAAATGGCACGCCTGCACCATCTCGGTAGATTAAAGCTACCAAGGCTGGGGCGAGCATAGAGACGCTAAACAGGGCAAGTAACAACCCTACGATGCGGATAATTGATCGAAATTGCATTGCTTAATGATGTGTGAAGCTAGGCTTCCGACTTCCTATTCAATCCCTTTAACAGGGGTAATTACGGCTTTAGCACCGCTTTTGTTAATGATGGTCTGAGTAAATGCCTCTAACTCTCGCACTTCAATTTCGAGCGTTAGTTCAACCTCATCACTGTATTGTGCCTCAACTTCCAGTACACCAAATTGGCTAAATAATGATTGTGCGACTGGCATAAAACCATAGTCTAACTGGAGCTTAATCAATGTGGTGATTTTTTTCTCCATAGTTTGAAGCAGCTTAAGCGCTTGCTGCACGCCCCCACCATACGCTTTGACTAATCCCCCTGTACCGAGACGTATACCGCCATAGTAACGGGTAACGACTGCACTAACTTCGCCCACACCAGAACCCGAAAGCTGCGCCAATATCGGCTTACCCGCGGTTCCTGAAGGCTCACCGTCATCACTAAAACCCCACATCATTGAGTTCTCTGGTCTGCCTGCGACAAACCCCCAACAATTATGCCGAGCATCCGCGTGCTTTTTCTTGATCTCATCAACAAATGTTTTTGCTGCGGCAACATTTGGTGTGTGAGCCAAATAGGTAATAAAGAGACTTTTCTTAATCTCTTCCTCAAAAATCACCGGAGCCGCGGGGATTAAATAGGGCGTATCGTTCATGATTTACTTAAAAAATTACCGAAGACACGCAAGTTTATCACGAGCGATTTGCAATAACAGAGTGGAACACGCAAATCACAATGTTAAACACTTGTTTGAAATTTGTATTGAAATTAAACATTCACAAGTCCACACTAAAAGCGAAACAAGAAGTACCACAACAAAAAAACTCTAATAGTAGATTAAATGTCACGGAGATAGACATGATTTACCAAGCCAATACCCTACATGTAAAGGAAGTGCAAAATGGTATCGCCGAGCTTTGTTTTAGCTCTCCAAACTCGGTGAACAAACTCGACTTAGCGACATTGGAGTCGCTCGACGCTGCACTCAATGCTGTACAACAAACACCCAACATTCGTGGATTAATGCTTACCAGCGATAAAGATGCCTTTATTGTTGGCGCTGACATCACGGAGTTTCTTGGTCTGTTCGCCAAACCAGATCAAGAACTTGACCAATGGCTCCAGTTTGCCAATCGCATTTTTACCAAACTGGAAGATTTACCTTTCCCAACAATTTCAGTCGTAAAAGGCCATACATTGGGAGGGGGATGTGAGTGTGTACTCGCTACCGACTTCCGAATTGGTGACAAAACCACCAGCATTGGTTTACCAGAAACGAAACTAGGTATCATGCCGGGCTTTGGTGGTTGTGTGCGCCTACCCCGCTTAATCGGTGCAGATAGTGCGATGGAAATCATTACTCAAGGCAAGATCTGCCGAGCTAATGAAGCCCTCAAAATTGGTTTACTCGATGCTGTCGTTGATCAAGAGGCTCTCGTTCAGTCTGCACTCTCAACACTTAACCAAGCCATTACAGAAAAAATCGACTGGCAGGCAAAGCGCAAGCAAAAAACATCACCGCTTACGCTCAGTAAGCTCGAAGCAATGATGAGCTTTACTATGGCAAAAGGGCTGGTTGCCCAAAAAGCAGGCCCGCATTACCCAGCGCCAATGACATCGGTGAAAACGATTGAAGAAGGTGCACGTTTTGCACGTGACGAAGCGCTCGATGTAGAACGTAGCCACTTTGTCCGATTAGCGAAATCCCCAGAAGCCAGTGCTCTGGTTGGCCTATTTTTAAATGATCAATATATCAAGGGCATCGCCAAGAAAGCAGCTAAGTCAGCCAGCAAGGACACTAACAGAGCTGCAGTTCTGGGCGCTGGCATTATGGGGGGCGGTATCGCATATCAATCCGCTCTTAAAGGTGTACCGGTATTAATGAAAGATATTGCTCAAGCATCGCTAGATTTGGGCATGAATGAAGCCTCAAAACTTCTCAACAAACGTCTTGAACGTGGGCGAATTGATGGCTTTAAGATGGCGGGAATTCTCGCATCCATCACACCAAGCCTTCATTACGCAGGTATTGAACAAGCCGATGTCATTGTTGAAGCCGTGGTTGAAAACCCAAAAATCAAAGCGGCGGTACTGTCTGAAGTTGAGCAAAATGTCAGTGCAGATACAGTGATCACCTCAAATACATCCACCATACCCATTGATCTGTTGGCGAAATCACTTAAACGTCCAGAAAATTTCTGCGGAATGCACTTCTTTAACCCAGTTCATCGCATGCCGTTAGTCGAAATTATCCGTGGACAACACACGTCCGAAGAAACCATCAATCGTGTTGTCGCCTACGCCGCCAAAATGGGTAAGTCCCCTATTGTCGTCAATGACTGTCCGGGTTTCTTTGTCAACCGCGTATTGTTCCCATATTTTGGCGGTTTTAGCCTGTTACTGCGTGATGGGGCTGATTTCACTCACATAGATAAAGTCATGGAGCGTCAGTTTGGTTGGCCGATGGGCCCCGCTTACCTGCTTGATGTGGTTGGAATAGACACCGCTCATCATGCTCAAGCAGTTATGGCTCAGGGCTTCCCCGAGCGGATGGCAAAACAAGAACGCGACGTTATTGATGCTTTATTTGAAGCTGAAATGTTTGGTCAGAAAAACGGTCGCGGTTTCTACAGCTATAGCGTTGATCGTAAAGGTAAACCTAAAAAACATTTTGATGATGCGATCCTGCCATTGATCGAGAGTATCAGCAGCGAGCAGCAAGACTTTGATGATCAAACCATTATCGCGCGCACCATGATCCCAATGATCAATGAAGTCGTCCTATGTCTTGAACAAGGCATCGTCGCTTCGGCACAAGAAGCTGACATGGCACTTATTTATGGTCTTGGTTTCCCTCCGTTTAGAGGTGGCGTATTCCGTTATCTTGATAGTTTAGGCATCGAAACCTTTATTGAACAAGCGAAGCAGTACCAGCACCTAGGTGCTATGTATCAAGTGCCGCAACTGCTGATAGATATGGCAGAGAAAGGCGAGCGTTTTTACAGCCAACAGCAACAAAGTTCAATTTAATCGGGGGAATCGAAAATGACCATAGAGACAAGAAAAGTAGTCGTTGTTGACTGTATTCGTACCCCGATGGGGCGTTCGAAAGGCGGAGCTTATCGTCATGTCCGCGCAGAAGATCTATCCGCACATTTAATGAAGGGTCTGCTTGCACGTAATCCTCAAGTCAACCCCAATGAAATTGAAGATATCTACTGGGGCTGTGTGCAACAAACTTTAGAGCAAGGCTTTAATGTTGCACGTAATGCCGCCTTACTCGCTGGCTTACCAATTGAAATTGGCGCGGTTACGGTTAACCGATTGTGTGGCTCATCAATGCAAGCCCTGCATGATGGTACACGTGCCATTATGACTGGTGATGCGGACATCTGCTTGATTGGTGGTGTCGAGCACATGGGACATGTACCAATGAATCACGGTGTTGATTTTCACCCTGGCATGGCAAAAAACGTTGCTAAAGCGGCAGGAATGATGGGGTTAACCGCTGAAATGCTAGGAAAACTACATGGTATTAGCCGCGAACAGCAAGATGAATTTGCTGCACGCTCCCACGCCAGAGCGCATGCCGCTACCGTCGAGGGCCGATTTAAAAGTGAAATTCTCCCTACAGAAGGACACGCTGCAGATGGTACTTTGCAGTTACTCGAACACGATGAAGTGATCCGCCCAGAGACAACGGTTGAGGGGCTATCACAACTTCGTCCGGTATTTGACCCAGCCAATGGTACGGTAACGGCAGGCACTTCGTCTGCACTCTCTGACGGTGCATCGGCAATGCTTATCATGAGTGAAGAAAAAGCCCTGCAACTTGGCTTGACTATTCGCGCATACATTAGAGGTATGGCGATTGCTGGATGCGACCCTTCCATCATGGGTTATGGGCCTGTTCCAGCGACGCAAAAAGCACTTAAACGAGCAGGTTTGACTGTAGAAGATATGGATGTGGTTGAACTTAATGAAGCGTTTGCAGCACAAGCCTTACCGGTTGCCAAAGATCTTGGGCTACTCGAAGTGATGGATGAGAAAGTGAACTTAAATGGCGGTGCGATTGCTCTCGGCCACCCACTCGGCTGCTCTGGCTCACGCATCTCAACCACGCTCATTAACCTGATGGAAGCGAAAGATGCCAAGTATGGATTAGCCACTATGTGTATCGGTCTAGGCCAGGGTATTGCAACCGTATTCGAGCGTCCCTAATAGCAACGCACTGGACTAGAGAATAAAACCAAAAGCAAACGCCAGCTACTTGCTGGCGTTTTTTATGAGCGTAACCAATCGTTATACAACTGCTCGCTTGAGCCCAAATAATCCACCATCCACTCAATCATTTTGTGGTTCTCATCTTTGCGCCATACTAAGCAGCAGTAACTTAACGGCTTCTCCTCTGGCAGAATCTTCTCCACCAGCACACCTTCCTCAATCAGTGGCTGAGCGATATGACGCGGCATATAACCGACACCCACGCCATTCTTTAAGCACTCTATGGCACTATACCAGTTGGGCAGTAACAAACGTCTTTGCTGCGGGTAGTGCACGGTATGACGCTTAGGCAAAACATTAGAGGTATCATCAAGACATATCGCGGGAAACTGGCTAACAAATGCTTCAGTAAGTACTTGCTCACGTACACATGGGTGGCTTGGTGACATCACAAATGCCCAATCAAGCACGCCCATCTCTTTCACTTCAAAGTCCCCTCCGACCGGTATCGCGGCGGTTGCACCGATAACAATATCCGCACGCCCCTGTGAGATAGCCTCCCATGAACCATTAAACACCTCCATATTGATTTGCAATTCAGCGTGTTCAAATGTGGCATAAAACGCTTCTATCAAAGGTTTCATCTGATCCAAGCGCACTACGTTATCTAGGGTCAGTTTTAGGGTTTTCTGCCAGCCATGTGCCGCCCGTCGGGTTTGGCTTTTCACCTCTTCCATATGACGCAACATAGCACGAGCTTCAGCAAGGAAAACCTCTCCAGCGGGCGTTAGCTCAACTTTCCTTGGTAACCGTTTAAATAGTACGACATCAAGGTCTTGCTCCATCTGACGCACGCTGTAGCTAATTGCCGAAGGAACTTTATGTAAGACCTCAGCCGCAGCGGTAAAACTGCCTAATCGAGCGACTGTATCGATCATTTTTAACGAACTGCGCGAAAACACACTCATAACTGCCTTCAAATTTTTTGATTTATAACTACAAATATTAACGTTTCATTTTATCAATTTCCAAAAATAGAATGCGAGACATAGATAAGCTATGACCTGTAAAAAGAATGTAGCAAATTTTAATGTATGAATTTTTTTGAATGGAAATAAGATGAACACTGAAAATAAAGTTTCCAAACTGCAGCTGTTTTACTTGTCAGCACTCTCAATGCTCGGCTTCATCGCCACCGATATGTATCTACCCGCTTTTAAAATGATGGAAGTCGATTTCGCCACAGGCCCTGAGCAAATTGCACTCTCTTTGACGGTATTCTTAGTCGGCATGGCAAGCGGTCAACTGTTGTGGGGATTGGCTTCAGACAAATTTGGCCACCGTAATACTCTCGCGGTTGGTTTGGCGCTATTTACCGTTTCTTCTCTTGGTCTCGCGTTTAGCGATCAAGTTTGGCAACTGCTAGCACTGCGCTTTGTTCAAGCCATTGGTGTTTGTGCACCTGCGGTAATTTGGCAAGCGATGGTCATCAAACGCTACAGCAGCACTAGCCAACAAATCTTTGCCACTATTATGCCGCTTGTTGCGCTTTCTCCAGCACTCGCCCCACAACTAGGTGTACTACTGGCAGATAGCTTTGGTTGGCACAGCATCTTTTATGCGTTAACGCTTATGGGTGTATTGCTTGTGATGGCAACGTTGCGTCAACCACAAGAGCAAATAGAAACTAAGCAAACCTCTGTCGCTGCAGATATCCGCGCTTTAGTGAGTTCAAAAACTTACATTGGTAACGTGATGATGTTTGCAACCGCTTCAGCCGCATTTTTTGCCTACCTAACAGGTATGCCTGAAATCATGGCACAACTAGGCTATGAAGCGAAAGATATTGGTCTCAGCTTCGTTCCACAAACCATCGCATTTATGGCTGGTGGTTGGCTGGGCAAAGTTATGGTTGCAAAGTACGGTGATGAAAAAGTTCTTCGTCAGTTGATCGGCCTATTTAGTGTTGCCTCATTAATGATTTTTGTCGCTTCTCAATGGGAGTTAAGTTCAATTTGGCCAATCCTAACGCCATTTTGTTTAATTGCGGTAGCAAACGGAGCAATGTACCCAATCGTGGTAAACCGAGCGCTAGCAAGTGCGAAACAAAGCCCAGCCACCGCAGCAGGATTGCAAAACAGCTTACAAATCAGTGTTAGTAGCCTATCAAGTGCTTTGGTTGCTGCACTCGCAAGCCAAGCTCAGCATGCAACTGGCATTGCGATTGTGATTTGTATGTTGGGTATGTGGGTTGGCTACGTAGTGTCAAACAAAGACCTATCGAAGCACTTTACCACACCTGATAACGCACGAGTTGTTAGTGAAGAATAGATAATAAGAGCCGCTCAATGCGGCTCTTTTTCTATCAAAGACTTTGCAGCCCCCACTTTTCTGCTGTCGCTTTAAAGAAGCCTTGAGTTTTCTTTAGCTCAACCCAGTGGTTAATATAGTTAATCCACACCTGATCGTCTTGCGGTAGCAACATCGCGATTGGGGTTGGTTTACGTGGCTCTTCCACAGGTACGATGGCGAGTTGATTAAACTTCTCCACCAGCGTCGCCGCCTCAACATTAGAAGTCACTGACACATCCGCACGACGAGCAAGCAGCTCTTGGAAGTCTCGCGCCGGAGCTTCAATGACAATGTGCTTTGCCGATGGGAAGAACTCCTTGACCATTTTCTCTTGCACTGTGCCTAAAGTCGCTGCGACTTTGACTTCAGGTTTATCAAAATCCCCCCACTCACTAAACTTGGCTAAGTCTTTCTTTTGCACCACAGGCACAAAAGCAAGATAGAAATAGGGTTGGCTGTAACCAGCAACTTTGGCGCGTGACATATTGAGTGATGCACTACCTGTGATGTCATATTTATTCGCCGTAATCCCATTCACCAATGTTTTCCAATCGGTGGCGACATATTCAACTTGAACACCAAGATCTTTTGCCAACTCGGTGGTGACATCAATATCAAAACCACGGTAACTATTAGTCGCGGGATCCTTCATCGTCATTGGATTCCAATCCCCAGTTGTGCCCACTCTTAATACACCTTTATCTAAAATGTCATGCAAGCGACTTTGCGCATAAGCAACCTGGGTAAACGCGAGTAAGCTGAACAGTATGATGGTTACGAAATGTCTCATTCTCTTTCCTTTGAAAAATGATTTGATTCATTAATTATTGACCATTCGGCAGATTTTGTTGATAACATACTAATAACAAATGGCATTTTTCATCAGTTTAGGGAGTAACTGTGAACTATCGACAATTTTGGCCATTAAGCGTTTTGCTGATGACAGGATGTACGGATTACCAATGGGGCTGGTACGTACTCGATCCAAGTACTGAACAAGGGAGAACGAATCTTTCTTTCCTACTTGCTGGATTTAACGACACGATTCAAATCTCGTTAATTAGCATGGTATTAGCGATGTCTTTGGGACTCATTGTTGCCTTACCTGCCCTATCAAAGAGCAAACCTCTTCTGTGGTTGAATCGAATCTATGTCGAAGTCATTCGGGCCATTCCTGTATTGGTACTGCTGTTATGGGTCTACTACGGTATGCCGACACTTATGGATATCTCACTTAACCATTTTTGGGCCGGCGTGATAGCGCTTACTATCGCGGAAAGTGCTTTTATGGCGGAAGTATTCCGTGGAGGGATTCAAGCCATTAATCGCGGTCAGCATGAAGCTGCCGAATCACTCGGCTTAGATTATTGGCGTAAGATGCGGTTGATTATTTTACCTCAGGCACTACGACAAATTTTACCGCCGCTGGGTAATCAATTTGTCTATATTCTCAAGATGAGTTCTCTAGTCAGCGTGATTGGTTTAAGCGATCTCACTAGACGCGCCAATGAGTTAGTCGTTAATGAGTACTTACCTTTGGAAATCTATACTTTCCTCGTATTGGAATATCTCGTGTTAATACTGCTTGTATCTCAAGCTGTGCGCTGGCTTGAAAAACGTATTGCGATTCCTAGCTATTAACAAAAAAACCGCTCATAAGAGCGGTTTTCGTCAATATTTCACCGGTGTGATAATTACTTGTTTTTCACTGGTCGCTGCCAACCCGTAATTTTACGCTCTTTAGCACGAGTAATCACAAGCTCTCCCTCAGCGACGTCTTTACTCAATGTCGTACCAGCACCAATGGTTGCACCATTGGCAATGCTTACAGGCGCAATCAGTTGGCTATCAGAGCCAACAAACACGTCATCACCGATGATGGTTTTAAACTTATTGGCACCATCGTAGTTGCAAGTAATCACACCTGCACCCACATTCACGCGTTGACCAATTTCAGCATCACCTAAATAAGTAAGATGGTTGGCTTTTGAACCTTCACCAAGACGAGTGTTCTTCACTTCAACAAAGTTACCCACGTGCGCATCGTTAAGTAGCTCAGCGCCAGGGCGCAGACGTGTAAATGGACCAACGGTACACTCTTCACCAACCGTCGCGCCTTCAATCACGCTGTATGGGCGAACGATGGTGTTGTCGTCAATCTCACAATCTTTCAGTACACAACCTGCACCAATCTTCACGTTATCACCCAATGACACCGAGCCTTCAATAATAACGTTAACATCAATCTCGACATCTAGACCGCATTGCAGTGCACCACGTAGGTCAAAACGCGCCGGATCGCGCAGCATCACACCTTGTTCTAGCAGTTTTTGCGCTTGCATGGATTGGAACGCGCGTTCAAGACGAGCGAGTTGTGCACGATCATTTACCCCTTCAACTTCAATCGGGTTAACTGGGTGCACCGCTTCAACTGCGCGACCTTCATCATGCGCCGCAGCGATAATATCCGTTAGATAGTATTCACCTTGCGCATTGTTGTTGTTTAGGCCAGCCAGCCAGCGTTTAAGATCCCCACCTGTTGCAACCATTACACCAGTGTTGATCTCTTTAATCAGTTTCTGTTCATCCGTCGCATCTTTTTGTTCAACGATCGCTACCACCGGACCATTCTTACGAACGATACGTCCGTACCCCATTGGGTTGTCCAGAACAACGGTTAGTAAGGCAATACCACCCGTTGGTTGCGCATCTAACAAGTTCTCTACCGTTTCAGAAGAGATCAATGGCACATCACCATAAAGAACTAGGATCTTTTCATCATCTTCAAATTGAGCCGAAGCTTGATCCACGGCGTGACCGGTGCCGAGCTGCTCAGCTTGCAACACCCAATTGACGGGTTCGTCGGCGAGTACTGTTTGCATTTGATCGCCACCGTGACCGTAGACCAAATGAATATTCTGCGCACCCAAGCCCGCACATGTATCAATTACGTGTTTCGCCATCGGTTTGCCAGCGAGTGTGTGCAAAACCTTAGGCATGTTTGAATACATGCGAGTCCCTTTGCCCGCAGCAAGAATTACAGCACTAAATTTCATCGTAGAACCTATGACATTGTATTTTTGAATGGCGGATATTGTAGACAGCAACGCACCATTAGTTAATGCCTGAAAGACATAAATAAACAAAAAGGCGACCAAACGGTCGCCTTTCTCACATATTAAACACCACTAAATGGATTAACGGTGTTTTTTGGTCAGCTCGATAACTCGTAGCTGAGCAATGGCTTTAGCCAGTTCACTGGCCGCTTGTGCGAAGTCCATGTCGCCGTGCTGATTCTGGATATTCTCCTCAGCGCGACGCTTAGCTTCTTCTGCCTTCGCTGCGTCTAGATCTTCACCACGGATAGCGGTATCAGCCAGTACAGTCGCTGTACCAGGCTGAACTTCTACCATACCACCAGAGACATAAATGAACTCTTCGTGGCCGTGCTGTTTCACAATACGCACCATACCAGGCTTAATAGCGGTCAGCAGCGGAGTGTGGCCGTGGAAAATACCCAGCTCACCTTCGCTACCGGTCACCTGAAACGTTTCTACGCGACCAGAGAAGAGTTTCTTCTCAGCGCTTACTACGTCTAGATGAAAGGTTATTGGTGCCATATCGCCTCCTAGTTAGCCTTATAGCTTCTTAGCATTCTCGATAGCGTCATCGATCGTACCGCAGTACATGAACGATTGCTCTGGAATGTCATCGTAATCACCAGCTAGTAGACCTTTAAAGCCACGTAGAGTCTCTTTAAGAGGTACGTAGATGCCTGGGTCGCCAGTAAATACTTCCGCTACGTGGTAAGGCTGAGTTAGGAAACGCTCAATCTTACGTGCACGAGATACAACTTGCTTATCTGATTCAGATAGCTCGTCCATACCTAGGATCGCAATGATATCTTTCAGCTCTTTGTAGCGCTGAAGAGTTTGCTGAACGCCACGCGCAACATCATAGTGCTCTTGACCAACAACCAAAGGATCTAGCATACGAGATGTAGAATCTAGTGGGTCGATCGCAGGGTATAGACCCATCGCTGCGATGTTACGGCTAAGTACAACCGTTGCATCCAAGTGCGCGAACGTGGTTGCTGGAGATGGGTCAGTCAAGTCATCCGCAGGTACGTATACCGCCTGTACAGACGTGATAGAACCTTGCTTAGTTGACGTGATACGTTCCTGTAGAACACCCATTTCTTCCGCTAGCGTTGGCTGGTAACCTACCGCTGAAGGCATACGACCTAGAAGTGCCGAAACCTCTGTACCAGCAAGTGTGTAACGGTAGATGTTATCGATGAACAGTAGTACGTCACGACCTTCGTCACGGAAACGTTCTGCCATCGTTAGACCCGTCAGTGCAACACGTAGACGGTTGCCTGGTGGCTCGTTCATCTGACCGTAAACCATCGCTACTTTTGATTCTTCTGGCTTCTCAACGTTAACAACGCCAGCTTCCTGCATTTCGTAGTAGAAGTCGTTACCCTCACGAGTACGCTCACCTACACCGGCAAATACTGAAAGACCAGAGTGTTGTAGTGCGATGTTGTTGATAAGTTCCATCATGTTAACGGTCTTACCTACACCTGCACCACCGAATAGACCGATTTTACCACCCTTAGCGAATGGACAAATTAGGTCGATTACTTTAACGCCAGTTTCAAGAAGTGCTGTTTCGTTTGATTGCTCTTCGTAGCTTGGCGCTTCACGGTGGATAGAGTAAAGCTCTTCCGCACCGATTTCGCCACGCTCGTCAATTGCGTCACCTAGAACGTTCATGATACGACCTAGGGTTTTAGTACCTACTGGTACTGAGATTGGAGCGCCAGTGTTAACTACTTCAACTCCACGACGTAAACCATCTGAGCTACCCATTACGATACAACGAACTACGCCACCGCCTAGCTGTTGTTGAACCTCAAGAACTAGACGTTCTTTTGATTCCGTAACGTTTAGAGCGTCATATACACTAGGTACTTCGCTCTGTGGGAACTCTACGTCGACTACCGCACCGATGATCTGTACGATCTTACCTGTAGCCATCGTTAATCCTCTAAACTATTTCGTTTTACCTAAACTTAAACCGCAGCAGCGCCGCCAACGATTTCCGATAGTTCTTGTGTGATCGCAGCCTGACGGGCTTTGTTGTACACAAGTTCTAGATCTTCAATCAAGCTGGTCGCGTTATCCGTTGCAGCTTTCATCGCAATCATTCGGGCCGCTTGCTCACAAGCAAGGTTTTCTACTACACCTTGGTAAACCTGAGACTCTACGTAACGCACTAATAGTGTGTCCAATAGAGGCTTTGGCTCAGGCTCATAGATGTAGTCCCATGAGTGCTCACGCTGCATCTCTTCGCTGTCCGATTTAGGCAAAGGTAGCAATTGATCGATCGTTGGTTGCTGAATCATGGTGTTTACAAACTTGTTGTAAACCACATATAGACGATCCAGTTCACCATCATCGTATTTCTTCAGCATTACGCTTACAGAACCGATAAGGTCTTCTAGACTTGGTTGATCACCAAGGCCAGATACCTGAGCGGCAACTTTTGCGCCACTGCTTTTGAAAAAGCCAGTGCCTTTAGAACCAACTAACGCCAGTTCCACTTCAGCACCTTTCTCTTTCCATGCCTGCATATCAACTAGGGCATTTTTGAACACGTTAATGTTCAAGCCACCACACAGGCCACGGTCTGTAGAAATAATGATGTAACCAACACGCTTAGCTTCACGCTCTTCTAGGTACGGATGACGGTACTCTAGGTTTGCGTTAGCCACATGACCGATCACTTTACGCATTGTTTCAGCGTATGGACGAGAAGCTCCCATTGCATCTTGAGAACGACGCATTTTTGAAGCTGCTACCATTTCCATCGCTTTCGTAATTTTCTGCGTGCTTTTAACACTACCGATTTTATTACGTATCTCTTTTGCGCCGGCCATCGTTACTCTCCATTAGTTGGTGGCATTACTGCCACCGACCTATTACCAAGTTTGGGTTGCTACGAAGTCGTCAGTCAGTTTCTTCAACTGAGCTTCGATTTCATCGTTGTAAGCACCCGTCTTGTCGATCTCAGCTGCAAATTCAGCGTATTGACCGCGAGCGTACGATAGTAGAGCCGCTTCGAAATCTAGCAGTTTGTTTAGTTCAACGTCTGCTAGGTAACCGCGCTCTGCCGCGAAGATAACTAGAGATTGATCAAATACTGAGAATGGAGCGTATTGCTTCTGCTTCATTAGCTCAGTTACTTTTTGACCGTGGTCTAGCTGTTTCTTCGTTGCGTCATCAAGATCAGACGAGAACTGTGCGAATGCCGCTAGTTCACGGTATTGAGCTAGTGCAGTACGGATACCGCCAGATAGCTTCTTGATGATTTTCGTCTGTGCCGAACCACCTACACGAGATACTGAGATACCTGGGTCAACTGCTGGACGTACACCTGCGTTGAATAGCTCAGTTTGTAGGAAGATCTGACCATCAGTAATCGAGATTACGTTAGTCGGTACGAATGCTGAAACGTCACCTGCTTGAGTTTCGATGATAGGAAGAGCAGTTAAAGAACCAGTCTTACCTTTCACTTCACCGTTAGTGAAACGCTCTACATACTCTTCGTTTACACGAGCTGCACGCTCTAGTAGACGAGAGTGTAAGTAGAATACGTCACCTGGGAATGCCTCACGGCCTGGTGGACGTTTTAGTAGTAGAGAGATCTGACGGTAAGCTACTGCTTGTTTCGATAGGTCATCGTAAATAATCAGTGCGTCTTCACCGCGATCGCGGAAGTATTCACCCATTGCACAACCAGCGTATGGCGCTAGGTATTGCAGTGCAGCAGACTCAGAAGCAGATGCCACAACAACGATAGTGTTCGCTAGTGCGCCATGCTCTTCTAGTTTGCGTACTACGTTAGCGATGGTAGAAGCTTTCTGACCAATAGCTACGTAGATTGAGAAAATACCAGAGTCTTTCTGGTTGATGATCGCATCGATCGCCATTGCTGTTTTACCAGTTTGGCGGTCACCGATGATAAGCTCACGCTGACCACGACCGATTGGGATCATTGAGTCAACTGACTTATAACCAGTTTGTACAGGTTGGTCTACCGATTTACGGTCGATTACACCTGGTGCGATTACTTCTACAGGTGAAGTCAATTTCGCTTCGATTGGACCTTTACCATCGATAGGCTCACCTAGTGTGTTCACTACGCGACCTAGTAGTTCTGGACCAACTGGCACTTCAAGAATGCGGCCAGTACCTGTAACTTTCATGCCTTCCTTAAGGTCAGCATATGGGCCCATTACAACCGCACCAACCGAGTCACGCTCAAGGTTAAGTGCTAGTGCATAACGGCCACCCGGTAATTCAATCATTTCACCTTGCATCACGTCCGCTAGGCCGTGAATGCGGATGATACCATCGCTTACCGATACGATAGTACCCTCGTTACGAGCTTCACTCACAACCTCGAAAGATTCGATACGTTGTTTGATCAGTTCGCTAATTTCCGTGGAATTAAGTTGCATGCTCCAATCCCCATTAAGACTGCAATGCATCGCTCAGGCGGTTCAAACGACCACGCGCTGAGTCATCGATGACTAGGTCTCCGGCTCGAATTATTACCCCACCAAGTAGGGTTTCGTCTACACTGCAATTCAGCTTCACTTTGCGCGCTAAGCGCTGCTCAAGTTTGCTACCGATATTTGCTAGTTGTTCTTCTGAAAGTTCAGTTGCTGAATAAACTTCAACATCGATCTTTTTCTCATGCTCTTGTTTAAGAGCGAAGAACTGTTCGCTTACATCAGGAAGGGCCTTCAATCGACCATTCTCCGCCATCACCTTCAATAGGTTTTGGCAGTGTGCATCAACTTGTTCGCCACAAACTACCACAATGATTTCTGCCATTTTTTCAGCAGACATAGAGCTTGCTAGAAGCTCTTTCATTTGTGCATTTTGGACAACTTCAGCAGCGAAAGAGAGCATTTGACTCCATTGGTCTAGTTGCTCTTTTTCCACTGCAAAGTCGAAGGCTGCTTTAGCATAGGGGCGTGCGATAGTAGTCAAATCAGACATATGCGCCCCCAGACTTAAAGTTTTGCAGTAATGTTGTCGAGAATATCTTTGTGCGCGTCTTTATCAATAGAGCGCTCTAGGATTTTCTCAGCACCAGCTACAGCCAGAGTTGCAACTTGTTTGCGCAGCTCATCGCGCGCGCGGTTGCGTTCAGCTTCTAGTTCAGCTTCTGCTTGAGTAAGGATGTTCTGGCGTTCAACCTGAGCTTCCTCGCGAGCTTCATCTAGAATTTGAGCTTTACGCTTGTTCGCTTGCTCAATGATCTCAGTTGCTGTGCGCTTCGCTTCTTTCAACTGATCAGAAGCGTTTGCTTGAGCTAGGTTCAAGTCTTTAGCTGCACGTTCAGCAGCTTGAAGACCATCAGCAATTTTCTTCTGACGTTCTTCAATCGCATCCATGATTGGTGGCCATACATACTTCATGCAGAACCACACAAACAATGCAAACGAGATTGCTTGACCTAGCAGAGTTGCGTTCATGTTCACAACAGCTACCCCTTCTTTTAGGACTTAGTGTTAATCAATGGCAAACCAGTGTTTGCCCTTCGCAATACGTGATTAACCTAATTGACCAACGAATGGGTTCGCGAATGTGAATAGTAGCGCGATTACGACACCGATCATTGGAATCGCATCAAGTAGACCCGCGATGATGAACATTTTAACTTGCAGCATAGGTGCCATTTCTGGTTGACGAGCAGCACCTTCTAGGAATTTACCACCAAGAATTGCGAAACCAATCGCTGTACCAAGAGCAGCAAGACCGACGATAATGCCTACGGCGATTGCAGAAAAGCTCAGTAAAGTTTCCATTACTATCTCCAATATATAGTGTTTACTTGTTAGCCTAAAAAAAACGAAATAAATTAATGATCACTGTCTTCGTGAGCCATTGATAGATAAACAATTGTTAACATCATGAACACGAAAGCTTGAATCGTAATAATCAATATGTGGAATATCGCCCACGGAAGTGAGCCCAACCATTGTAAGTACCATGGTAGCATTGCCGCACAAAGAATAAATACAACCTCACCTGCAAACATGTTACCGAACAAACGCATACCAAGTGAAAGAGGTTTCGCTAGTAGCGATACTACTTCAATCAGTAGGTTGAACGGAATCATTACAGGGTGATTGAATGGATGTAATGCTAATTCCTTTGCAAAGCCGCCTAGACCTTTGATCTTGATGCTGTAGTAAATCATCAAGGCAAAAACGCCTAGTGCCATAGCCATGGTGATATTCACATCAGTGGTAGGTACTATTTTTAGATAAGGAATACCTAACCAATGTTCTGCTGGATACGGAACGAAGTCGATTGGCACTAAGTCCAATAGGTTCATTAGGAATACCCAACAAAAGATAGTTAGTGCTAAAGGCGCTATCAGAGGGTTGCGTCCATGGAACGTATCTTTGACGTTATCAGCGACAAATTCTACGATCATTTCAACAGCACACTGAAGCTTACCTGGTACACCTACTGTTGATTTCTTCGCTACTTTGTAAAAAATTCCTAGGAAGATTAAACCAGTAAACCAAGAAAAAAACAGGCTATCGATATGTACATTCCAGAAATTACCTGGTTCCATCAAACCTAAACTCTCAAATGAGAGCGCAGTAAGGTGGTGGGTAATATATCCGGATGCAGTTAGCGCTTCACCTGGCGCAGCCATAACTCATCCTATTTTTTGTTGTTAATGAATAGCACTGGCGCACAGATATTAATACCTAGAGCCAGCAAATAGGTTAGTTTCAGGGGAACAAGTTCCACCTGCGTATACATGTAGACAATCGAGAACAGCACCACTGTGATAAGGATTTTAAGCGCTTCACCTGTGTAAAAAGATGCCGCAACTTTCTTTGCCGCACGCGCTCCACTAAACATAAAAGCACACAAAGCAAATACCGCATTAGCCACGACACAAATGCCGCCACCAATTAGTGCGGAAACTCCCCATTCAACATTCACAGTGGCAGCAATACCCGCTGCCGCTAATGTAACCCCGCCAAGCTGGATCAATAACAATTGCTTCGCAAGCTCTCGTCCAGGTCTAGCTAACGCAGTTACCATGTATTCATACCTCTAGTAAAATCCGCAGCAATTACTACCGAGTGCTGGGAAATTGGCAAAAATTATACGGTCAGTCGAATTGATTGCAATTAAAACACCGCAAAAAGTTACAATTCTGTATACAAACCTACAACTTTTACATAAAACTCATATTTTATAAAACTTGATGAAGATCAATTATCTCACTTAGCTCTGCAACTTGGCAATTAATTGCGCCAATTTTTGAGGTTCATCAACATTTATTGTCACTTTTGCTTTCCCGTTATCAGAACGAACAATTGCAACTTTAGCGCCAAGGATTTCACTTAATTTCTGTGACATTTGTTGAGTTTCAACATCCTCTGGCACGTTTTTCGTCTCAACCTCTGGCTTTAAGCACTTTTTCACCAATTGCTCAGTTTGACGAACGGTCATTTGCTTCGCAGCTACCTGCTTAGCGATCTCGACTTGCTGTTCGCCTTCTAGCGCTAGCAGAGCTCGAGCATGCCCCATTTCCAGCTTTTTGTCTGCAACTAAACCTTTTACATCAATTTCCAACTGATTTAGACGTAATGTGTTACTTACCGTGGTTCTTGATTTACCAATCACATCGGCAACTTGCTGATGTGTCAGTGAGAATTCGCCTTGCAGACGCTCAAGTGCTTGCGCTTCTTCGATCACATTAAGATCTTCGCGCTGAATGTTTTCGATCAGAGCCATGGCAATCGCAGCACGATCCTCGACCTTTTTGATCAAGCAAGGTACTTGGCTTAATCCGGCTTTACGAGCAGCACGCCAACGGCGCTCACCCGCAATAATTTCAAATTTATCGTGATCGACCTGTCGCACCACAATCGGCTGAATAATACCTTGCGATTCTATTGAAGCAGCTAACTCTTCTAGCGCTTCAGGCTCCATATCTTTACGCGGTTGATACACACCTGGACGTAACTGGTTGATGCCTAGATCAGTTAACTGGCCATTGCTCGATTGTTCTTGGCTCAAGCTCACGGCCTGCTGACGTTCACGAGCCAACGAACTGGTAGAGAGAAGCGCATCAAGCCCTTTACCTAAACCACGTTTAGACATGAATTTAGTTTCCTTAAGTTAGTTTTAAGCAGGTACTTCTTCGCGACGAAGCATTTCCCCCGCTAAAGCTAGGTAAGCTTTAGCGCCAGCGGAATGTTTGTCGTAGTACATAGCAGGCTTACCATGACTTGGCGCTTCTGCTAAGCGAACATTGCGAGGAATAACAGTGCGGTACACCTTGTTTCCAAAGTGCTTTTTCAATTGATCGGATACTTCATTAGAGAGCCGGTTTCTCGGGTCATACATAGTGCGTAGTAACCCTTCAATCTTGAGATTCTCGTTAACAACAGCGGCTAGCTTGCTAATGGTATCCATTAACGCAGTTAAACCTTCTAGTGCAAAATACTCACACTGCATTGGCACTAACACAGAATCTGCTGCGGCCATAGCATTGATTGTAAGAAGGTTTAGAGAAGGAGGACAATCAATAAAGATGAAATCATAGTTATCGCGAACCGACGCAAGTGCCTGCTTTAAGCGTATTTCTCGAGCAAACACTTCCATTAATTTGATTTCAGCGGCAGTCACATCACCATTAGCAGCAATTAAATCGTAATGTCCGGTGGTTTTCGTAATCACCACATCATTAAACGCGACATCTTCGACTAACAATTCGTATGCCGTGGCGTCGACTTGATACTTGTCAACACCACTAGCCATGGTTGCGTTGCCTTGTGGGTCAAGATCAATCACCAATACCCGACGTTTAGTTGCGGCCATAGACGCAGCTAAATTAATACAAGTCGTTGTTTTTCCAACACCGCCTTTTTGGTTGGCAATGGCTACAATTTTTCCCACGATTTACCTCGCTATAATTCCTTGCGCGATAAGATTACTAGATGACGCTCACCTTCCAATTGAGGAACTTTCAAAGCTTTGACGTCGGTCACACAACACCACTCTGGTAGTTCAGCAATCTCATCCTGTGATAATTGCCCCTTGAGCGCCAAGAAGCGTCCGGTCTGTTGCTTTGGTAAGTGATGACACCACTCGACCATATCAACCATAGAGGCAAAAGCTCTACTTAGTACACCATCAAACTTCTCTTCAGGTTGATACTCTTCGACTCGACTTTGAATCGGCGTCACGTTTTCAATTTTTAGTTCGTGGACAACTTGTTTAATAAAGCGGATGCGTTTACCGAGACTATCAAGCAAGTGGAACGCTTTATCTGGGTTCATAATTGCCAGAGGAATACCTGGTAAGCCTGGGCCTGTACCGACATCGATAAAGCGCTCACCTTGAAGGTGAGTGCTAACGATGATGCTATCTAGGATGTGTTTCACCAACATTTCAATTGGATCGCGCACAGAAGTGAGGTTATACGCTTTGTTCCACTTGTTGAGCAGTTCAACATAGCCAACTAACTGTTCGCGTTGACGCTCAGAGACTTCGAGATCAGTTTGTGCGATTAACTCATCAAGCTTTTGACGTAAAACAGACATTAGGCTTCCTCACCCTTTTTCAACAGACCTTGTTTTTTCAGGTGAACCAGCAGGATTGAGATCGCCGCAGGTGTAATACCAGAAATACGTGATGCAATACCGATTGACTCAGGTTTCGCTTCTGACAACTTAAGCACCACTTCATTAGATAAACCACTTACTTGCTTGTAATCAAGATCAGCAGGAAGTTTGGTGTTCTCATGACGAAGAGATTTTTCGATCTCATCTTGTTGGCGCTTAATGTAGCCCTCGTATTTAACCTGAATTTCGACTTGCTCTGCCGCTTGTTGATCTTCAAGTGGTGGTTGGAATGCATCCAATTGCGTCAGTTGCGTATAGGTGATCTCTGGACGACGCAGCAGATCTTCACCACTCGCTTCGCGTGCCATTGGTGTTTTAAGCAATGCATTCAACGCATCAATACCCGCAGACTTAGGGTTCATCCAAGTCTCTTTCAAGCGTTGACGCTCTTGTTCCATATTGTCGATTTTTTGGTTGAAACGCGCCCAACGAACATCGTCAATCAGACCCAATTCACGAGCTTTTTCTGTCAAACGAAGATCAGCGTTATCTTCACGCAGCAACAGACGGTACTCCGCGCGAGATGTAAACATGCGGTACGGTTCTTTAGTCCCCATCGTCGATAGGTCATCAATCAGTACGCCAACGTACGCTTGGTCACGGCGAGGACTCCAACCTTCTTTGTCTTGACTGAACAAACTCGCATTGAGACCCGCCATCAAACCTTGTGCTGCCGCTTCTTCGTAACCAGTCGTACCGTTAATTTGACCAGCAAAGAACAGGCCTGAGATAAATTTGTTCTCATAGGTTGTCTTCAAATCACGAGGATCGAAGAAATCGTATTCAATTGCGTAACCAGGGCGAACAATATGCGCGTTCTCAAACCCTTTCATTGAACGTACGATTTGCACTTGCACGTCAAACGGTAAGCTGGTGGAAATACCGTTAGGGTATAGTTCAGTTGTGGTTAAGCCTTCTGGTTCAATAAAGATTTGGTGACTGTTCTTATCAGCAAAACGCATCACTTTATCTTCAATTGATGGGCAGTAACGTGGACCAATACCTTCAATAACACCAGCATACATAGGGCTACGATCGAGGTTATTGCGGATCACTTCGTGAGTTTGCTCATTGGTATGAGTAATAAAACACGGGATCTGACGCGGATGTTGGTTGCGGTTACCCATAAACGAGAACACAGGGGTTGGGTTATCACCGTGCTGAGCTTCTAGCACAGAGAAATCAACACTATTTGCATCGATACGCGGTGGTGTTCCAGTTTTTAAACGATCAACGCGTAATGGCAGTTCACGTAGGCGATTAGCCAAAGCGATCGATGGTGGATCGCCTGCACGGCCACCTGAGGAGCTTTCCATACCAATATGGATCTTTCCTCCAAGGAAGGTACCAACGGTCAATACAACCGCTTTGGCGCGGAATTTGAGACCCATTTGGGTTACAACACCCACCGCTTGATCGTTTTCAACAATCAGATCATCTACTGCCTGTTGGAATAGCGTTAGGTTTGGGGTGTTTTCCAGTACGTTTCGAACAAACGCTTTGTAAAGAGCACGGTCTGCTTGAGCGCGAGTTGCACGTACAGCTGGACCTTTAGATGCATTCAACGTTCGGAACTGAATACCAGCATGGTCAATAGCCTGCGCCATTAAGCCACCCATAGCATCAACTTCTTTCACTAGATGTCCCTTACCAATACCGCCAATGGCTGGGTTACAAGACATTTGACCTAGCGTGTCAATGTTGTGAGTTAGTAAGAGGGTTTTTTGCCCTGTACGCGCTGATGCGAGTGCGGCTTCCGTTCCTGCATGACCGCCACCAACAACGATGACGTCAAAGTTTTCGTGATAAAGCAT